>DRJC01000285.1 GCA_011052365.1 Ignavibacteria bacterium | reverse complement strand
GGCATTGCGCTTCGTGGTATTTCAAAAGAGTTTCCTTGGCCTGGCGCGCGCTGTGGCTGGGTTGAGTTTTACAATCGTGACAAAGATGCGAGTTTTGATCGCTATGCGCGCTCGCTTTTGGATGCAAAAATGCTTGAGGTGTGTTCAACCACACTGCCACAGCGTGTTTTGCCGAGTGTGATGGGCGATGCGCGCTACTATCCATATCTTGCCGCGCGCTCCGCGCGCTATAGCGCGCGGAGCGCGCTCGCTGCTCGGATTTTTTCTGAAATTCCGGAGCTAATCGTTACACCCGCGCGCGGAGCGTTCTATCAAAGTGTTGTTTTTAAAAAAGGTGCGCTTCGCGCTAATCAAACACTCCCACTTTCGGGGAATATGCAGGCAATCATCGCTCCGCACCTACCGCGCGCGACGAATGATCAGCGCTTCGTTTACTATCTCCTCGCCGCAACCGGTATGTGCGTTGTGCCGCTTTCAATAGGTTTTAATTCGGATTACGATGGATTTCGTATGACGCTCCTGGAGCCGGACGAGGTACGCTTTACTGAAACACTTGAAGCGATTGCGCGCGCAGCGCGCGCCTATCTCGCATCGTAGGTCATACGACACAAACATACCGATTGAATCTTATAGGGTGCTACGGTATGCTTGCGAGATAATCGGGCCCATAGCTCAGTTGGTAGAGCGCTGCATTCGCATTGCAGAGGTCAGGAGTTCAATTCTCCTTGGGTCCACAAGTTCTCTGCGGGGAAAACGATTTCTTGGTAGAATAGATTTACCATGAAGACCCACGGTGAAAATAAGAAGATAGAAAACAAGCTATTTCAAGCCGCTGATAAACTCCGTAAAAATATAGACGCCGCTGAGTATAAGCACATAGTGCTTGGTTTGATTTTCTTAAAATACATATCGGATAGTTTTTATGTACTGCGTGAAAAATTAGAAAATGAGAAAGGGGCGGACACAGAAGATAGAGAAGAGTACAAAGCAGAGAATGTGTTTTGGGTACCAAAAAATGCTCGTTGGGGATATCTACATTCTGAATCGAAGCAATCAAATAAAGCGGGATTTAATTTGTGAGTTAATATGAATGAAGAACAGATAATTAGGGCAATTGAGAAAGCACTAGAGCTTAATTCAGAAACTGAGTTTGTTGAGTGTAAGAGTGCAAAAAATGGCTTCTCAAAAGACACCATCAAGAATACGCTGTCGGCTTTCGGAAATACCAGTGGAGGTATTATTGTATTTGGTATTAAAGAAAATGCAGACAGAAGCTTAGAAGTAGTGGGCGTTACAGAGTCCGCAATGTTACAAGAAAGAATGGTGACGCTTTCTGCAGAAGAGATGAATATTATATTAAGGTTAGAGTATCACAACTTAAATATTGAGAATAAGGATATACTCGCTGTGTATGTACCAGTGTGCGAAAGCAGAACAAGACCCTATTACTTCAAGACCTTGGGTATGCATAAGGGTTCGTTTGTACGTGATGGAAATACTGATAGACAAATGAACGAAGAAGAAGTGAGAAGTTATGTGCGTAACGCACAGACTGATGATTTTGACGGTCATTGTGCAGATGATGTTATAAAAGAATTTTTATCTTTTCCAAAAATAGAAAAGTTTTTACATGATAGTGCTGAAAAAGCAAAGCGCGAGTTTAATTCAGGAATTATTACCGATGCTGTATTAAAAAATATTGGTATTATCAAAGAATGCAATGGTTCATTAAAAGTAACAATTGCTGGGTACTTGATATTTGCTAAAGAAAACCCTCAGAATAAATTTCAATTTGAAAGATATAAAATTAGATGTGTAAGATATAGAGGATCTGGTGTTGCTAGTGATATTTTAGATAAGGCAGACATTGTTGGAACATTAGATGAACAAATTGATGCAATGGAAGCGTTTGTATTGAGAAATATAAAAAACAGTGCGAAGATTGTCGGTACTAAAAGAGTTGAAAGGTATGAGTATCCAAAAGAGGCCATCCGTGAAATTGTGGCAAATGCTGTAATTCACAGAGATTATCGTATTACAGAAACATACACCCATGTAAAAGTTTTTGACGATAGGATAGAGGTGTTGAATCCTGGTAATTTACCGCCAGGTGTTACGGTTGAAAACATAAAAGATGCACAAGAAAGCAGAAATAGAATTATTGCAGCACGGCTTAACGAAATGGACTATTTGGAGGAATACGGGCGTGGAATTGATATAGTTTTCGCTAAGATGTCTGAGTGGAAACTTTTGCCACCAATATTCAAAAATACTTCTAATAGTTTTAAAGTTATATTACCGGGCGAACCACTCAGTCAATTAAATGAGCGACAGTTAGTAATTTGGCAGTATCTAATGGATGAGCGTAGAGTTACACGCAAGGAAGCAGAGGAGCTGCTTCCTAATATACCTGAGGCAACACTTCGTGCTGATTTGGCAAAGATGCGAGATATAGGATTGTTAAATCAAATGGGGCAAGCAGCGAACACATATTATGAGGCTACTTTCTAGCAGAAAATAACAGAGGGCTTATAAAGTCTCTAAAAATAAAGGTTTTATTGGTGAAGAACACACTGTACAATGTGACAGATATTAGCAGAGGATGTCATTATGAAAACCACAAACAATTCCAGAGAGGTGGTGAGAGAAATATCGTAATCGGAAGATCTTGCAAGTTAGTATCTATCAGTTGACTCAATAGATACTAAATGCTAAGATAGTATCTATTCAATTGCAAACAGCAACTAATTATGGAAAAAGTACCCATTTGTAAAAAAATAAAACAAGCAACAGGATATACAGCTTCTGTTCCCTTGCATTTTCCACACAAAAATCTTTTTGATGTACCCAAAGACATCTTACTTAAAGCCGTAGAAGCAGAGCGGTTAACAGGGAAGCTTGATGGCATCACTTTGACACTTCCAAACATAAATTTCTTTTTGCGTATGTTCTCTTATAAAGACGCCACATCATCTTCTCAAATAGAGGGAACACGAGCAACAATGGCGGATGCGCTAGAAGCATCGTCAAATATAGAAAATAAACAAACAGATGCAACAGACATTATTTTTTATATTGAAGCTATGGAGTATGGCACAGAGCGACTAAAAGATTTTCCAATTTCATTGCGATTTATTCGTGAGATTCATAAAAAACTAATGGACGGCGCCAGAGCTACGCATTTTTCTGATCCTGGGGAATTCAGAAAAAGTCAAAACTGGATTGGCGGCACAACGCCAAACAACGCTTCTTTTGTTCCAGTACCACATACTGAGATGAATAAAAACTTGAATGATTTGGAAAAGTTTTTACATGACGATGTGTCAACACTGCCGATCATCTCTATCGCATATGCGCACGCTCAGTTTGAAACAATTCATCCATTTTTAGACGGCAACGGTAGAGTCGGGAGACTTTTAATTACCTTTTTACTTATGAAAAAAGGCATTTTAGAAAAGCCGGTTTTATT
>DRJC01000284.1 GCA_011052365.1 Ignavibacteria bacterium | reverse complement strand
AGTATCCATTATATGTTTTATTACATTTCTTTCTGTTTTACCCGACGTATATTTTTCTACGTCGTCTTTATAGGTCATCCAAAGGCTTTCGTATATTTTGGGTAAATCTGCTACGCTTTTATTTTGCAAATATGTTTTAACTACTTCCGGCATACCCCCTATAATAGCATAGCGGTTAAACAGTTCCAGCAATATATTGTGAGCAAATGGTTTTATCGGTGTGTGAGTCAGCTGTTCAATTGCACCGGTTTGCTTAATCGCTTTTAGATATTCAATAAAATTAAGAGGGTGTAAATAAAGATATTCCACTCTTCCTACCGGAAAACTTTTTACTTTTTTCATTGCAAATTCAAGCAATGAACCTGCTGCGATCACGTGTAATTGTGGAAATTCTTCGTAAAAATATCGAAGAAACTCTATTGCTTTGGGAGATTCTTGAATCTCGTCGAGAAATAAAAGCGTTTCACCAATTTCGCTTGGTGAAATTCCGCTCTTAAGCAAAAGAGCATCTACAATATCTTTTACATTGCTATATGCTTTAAAGTAATATTCATCGGATGATTTTTCAAGATTTAACAATATGCTATTCTTGTAGCCTTTGGCAAATTGTTCTATAAGGGTTGTTTTACCGACTTGTCTTGCACCTCTTAAGACGAGAGGTTTTCGAAAATCATTGTTTTTCCATTGTATTAGATGTTCAGAAAGTTCCCTTGTAAATGTAGGCATTTTTGACCTTTGTAATATAACAAGGGTAAATATATTAAAATACTGTGATAAAACAAAGGTAAATACATCATAATATTGTAACAAAACGGTGCTTAAGTAATAAGCAATAATAAAAAGACTCGTTCTAAAAAGAACATATTTTTCTGCCACTGAATGCCTGCCCACAGTTTTACGGGGTCAGTGGCAGCAGGTAAATACAGTTAAATTTTCTGCCACTACATATAAATTCCCGATGTTTTATGGAACATCCGGCTTCATTGACGGAAAAACATCGGGAATTTTTTACTTTGGATAAAAAAAGCAACCTCCAAGGTTTTGACGTATTTGTAAACGATAATAAAGAATAATTTTTACTAATTTAGGTAACCTTGGAGGTTACTTTTTTTCAGCAAGTCATCTCTACAAAATTTCAGGCTGCTCTTTTGTAAGACAATGAATAGTCCCCAATCCCCAGACTAAATCTACCGAATGAATACCTATCACTTTTCTGTTCGGAAAAAGTTCGCTTAAAATTCCGAGGGCTTTTCTATCGTTTTTATCATTAAAAGTCGGGACTAAAACCGAACCGTTGGCAATTAAAAAATTTGTGTAACTAACAGGCAGCCTTTGATTTTTAAAGTAACGAGGTTCGGGCATCGGAAGTTTAACAATATTTAATTTATTTTCTCCCTCTAATATTTCCAGGTTTTCTTTCAGCGGTTTGTAATTTTCATCTTTTGGATTTTCTTCATCCGCAGCAACAACCGTATTTTTATTTACAAACCTGCAGATATCGTCGACGTGTCCGTGTGTGTCGTCTCCGGCAATTCCTTTATTAAGCCAGATTACTTTTTTAATCCCGAGATATTTATAAAACACATTTTCATAATCTTCTTGAGAAAAACCCTCATTTCTAATTTGTATTTTTTCATCAAGCAGACATTCCTTTGTAGTTAAGAGAGTCCCTTTCCCGTTAGAGTCAATGCTTCCTCCTTCCAAAACTACTTTTCTGTTTTTATGTTTTACATCCGTATTTTTTATATTAAATTTTTTGGAAATGAAACCGGGAAATTTTTTGTCTTTTTTATAATCATTATACTTAGCCCAGGCATTAAATTTAAAAGATACCTGTTCAAGTTTTTTTGATTTTTCATTTTCAACATAAACCGGGGAAATATCCCTCAGCCATCCCCTATCGGTTTCAAATTTTATAAATTCTATTTTTTCTGAAAATACGTGAGAAGATTTTAATATCCCCCCGGCTTTTAGTTTGTGCTTTTCCGATTGAATGAGAATTCTAACTTTGTCACCGGGAATAAGTGCTTTTACAATTTCGGCATATACCCATTTAATCGGTACAAACTTTCCCGGCCAATCATTTCTGTTATGAGGCCAGGCAATCCACACCGCTTCGTGTTTCTCCCACTCCGCAGGAAGACGAAACCTTTTAACTTCTTTATTATTATCTTTTTTTTGCATCAACTAAAAATAAATTTTATTGAAAGACAATACATTTAATGCAACTTGGTTCTTCGAGATATTAAATTATACTTTTTAGTTACGGCAATTTTCTATAACGCGGATAATTAGCAAGTCCGATATACTGCCCTGCCCCGATATAAAAATTTGTATTCGGAATTTTTTCCACGTATGATTCTTTAATTCGTACTTTATTAGTTTCAAGATCTTTTACATAATAATCCAAAAATCCTCCGCCGATTTTTGCCTTGTTTGCCATAAGACGAATAAAAAAGTTACCCCGCGAATCTTTAATATCCGACCCGTCTTTTCCAACAATATTCGGTTCCTTTGGATTTGCAATTACATAATTATTTGTAAAATCATTGACGAAAAAGTACCCCTTTTTATAGTTAAAAAAATTAGCGTTGTCTACAAACTTTCTGATTAAAGCCGTGTCCACCTTTCCTTCACTATCAATTACTATACCTCCTAATCCTGTTGCAGCAGCTTTAACTACATTTTTAATCGTAACTCTAAGCTCTGAAGCCAGTTTACCCGGTTCTTCTTTTTTTTCTTGTTTACTACTGCAACCACTAACGAACAACAGCAATAATGCAAATAATATGATATTTGTTTTTTTCATTTTTATTCCTCATTTTTTTTATGAAAGTTGGTTATGTTTCCTTTTTATTCTAATCGATAAGACGTTTTGTAATATCTGCGTATGCATCAATTCT
>DRJC01000283.1 GCA_011052365.1 Ignavibacteria bacterium | reverse complement strand
TTGCCCCTTCAGCAGCCCCTTTTGTTATTAATCATTATTGTATCATGATAGTATAATAATTTTTTTGTAATTATGTTTGATAAACATTATTTTTGTCAAGCATAATAATATTTACGGATGTTTGTAAACCGGATTAAAGAAATAAAACGTATTAAAGCCGCTTTAAATCAGGAGGCTTCAGCACTATTGGCTATTTACGGAAGACGTCGATGTGGAAAATCTACCATGATAAAAAAGGTTATATCCGAAGATGACATCTATTTTGCTGCTGATTTGAGAGAAAAATCTTTACAAATTGAAGCTTTTGCTATAAGTATTGAAAAGATTGTAAAAGGTTTCTCAAAATTAAGATATCCTGACTGGGATTCATTATTTCACAACCTTAATAATACCCTCCGGCAAAAAACCACCATCTGCATCGATGAATTTCCGTATTTGGTAAAAAACTCACCTGAGTTGCCTTCATTATTACAAAACATTATTGATAACAACATAAATGATAAATACAATCTTATTTTATGCGGGTCTTCTCAACGGATGATGCAAAGCATAACATTAAACGGTTCCTCGCCTTTGTATGGACGCTGTAATGAAATACTTAATGTGAAACCTATGTTATTAGGCTGGTATAACGAATATTTCAGGTTCAATGCTATTGAAACAATTGAAGGATATAGCGTGTTTGGCGGAGTGCCGAGATACTGGGAGTTGCAAAAAAAACATCAATCACTTGCTGAGAGTATAAAATATAATTTACTGGATCCCGATGGTGTATTATTCAAAGAACCCGAAACACTTTTCTATGATGAAATGCGAACATCGGTATTAGCCTTTTCCATACTTACGCTTATAGGTTTGGGATGTAACCGTTTATCAGAAATAGCCGGACGTTTGGAAAAACCGGCAACTCAACTAAACAGACCGATAAAGCTATTGATTGATTTGGGCTATGTTATAAGAGAGACACCATTTAATACCTCTTTTAAATCAACAAAAAAGAGTCTGTATAAAATTTTAGATCCGTTTATGAATTTTTATTTCACTTTTGTAGTGCCAAATAAAAGCAGGTTGGAATTTGGTCTTATAGAACAGGTGTGGGACGAAATAAATGGAAAATTCAATCAATACGTTTCTAAACAATGGGAAGAATTATGTAGAAATGCAGTACCTCGATTGAAAATTGAAGGTAAAACATTTCATCCTGCACAACGTTGGTGGGGAAATGGAGTTGACCGAAAACCAATGGAAATAGATGTTGTTGCCGAATCAACGGATCAATCTACCCTCCTGATGGGTGAAGCAAAATGGATGGATAATATCCCCGTTAGAAAAATAGTTAATGAATTAAAAGCAAAAACCGAAAATGCTCCTTTTATTCAAAATCGAAAAGTAATATCCGTTTTGTTTTTAAAACAAAAGCCAGACAAAACATATAATGAAATTACGATGGTAAGCCCGGCAGATGTTATTGCTGTTTTAAAATAATTGTATAACAAAGAAAGTAAGAAGCAAAATATTTCAAACTGTCCTTTCAGAGAAACCACACCCTGTACTTTTCGAACCGAACCCGACGCCAGGAGGGTGAGCGTGAGAAATCCCCCGGTATAGAAACGAATAACAAAACATTCGCTGGCATCTGCTGTTCGGCATAATAATAATCGGATATCCCCTTTTGGTTTTTATAAAATAATCGAGGCAAATGATAAATTATCTCTATTTTTGTCCTGATTTATTAATCAGCTATTGAAACAGGACAAATGTACTTGCATCGAAGATTTTAACCGCTAAATTATCTAATCATTCCCTCGTTCTTTCGTCCCCCCGTCCCCTTCGTTCCTTCGTCTCTTCGTCCCTTCGTCTCCTCGTTCTCTCGTCCCTTCGTCCCTTCGTCTCCTCGTCTCCTCGTCCCTTGTACCTGTTTCTATTTTTCAGTACTTTTGCGGAAAATCAGAAAAGTAATGATTTTTGAAATCTTTAGAAAAGAGTTTTTTCATCAAATCTGTTTTACGCCAAATCAGGTATATACATGGCATCCCGGTTTTGATAAAAACAATTTGGGTCGTTGGGTGAAAAACGGCTATCTCATAAAACTGAAAAACGGTTTTTATATTTTCAGCGAATGGCAGGATACGCCCAATATTCATCTATACATAGCCAACAGGATGTATCGTCCTTCCTACATTAGCCTGCATACTGCCCTCGCTTTTCACGGACTTATTCCGGAAGCCATTACAGCGGTTACGAGTGTTAGTACTCGTAAAACAGTACGTTTTGAAAATGCTTTAGGTAGTTTTTCTTATAAAAAGCTTAAAAATAATCTCTTTTTTGGCTATGCTCATCTACCGTTTACGGAGGGAAGAACGGTTTTATTGGCCACACCTGAAAAAGCCTTGCTTGATTTACTTTATTTCTATCCTTTTTATAATACTGAAAACGAATTGATAAATTTGCGGCTGGATGAAGACGTACTGGCCGGGTTGATAAACAAAGATCAATTTCTGAAGTTTTTAGTACGCTTTGAAAGCAAAGCCCTCAACAGACGGGCACATTTGTTACTAAAATCCTACGTTTTATGATACAAATGGATTTTCTGAAAAATTATTATCCGTCTTATCTGTGGGACAATCCGGGACACCGTAAGTATATCATAAAAGAATATGTCCAGTTATTGATACTTGATTATCTTTCTGCCACCGATCTTATCAGGAAAATTGTGTTTATTGGCGGTACAAATTTAAGACTTGTAAAAGGAATTGATCGTTTTTCGGAAGATTTGGACTTTGATTGTAAAAACTTACCGGATGATGAATTTATGAAAATGACGGATAACGTTATCCTGTTTTTGCAACGTTTCGGTTTTCGGGTAGAACCTCGTGACAGACCCAATGACAAACTGAAAGCATTCAGACGAAATATTTATTTTCCGGAATTACTTTTTCAACTGGGGCTTTCAGGTTACAGGCAGGAACGTTTTTTAATTAAAATTGAAAGTCAGGATCAAAAGATAAGTTATCAGCATAAGTTGGCTACCGTAAAAGGATGCGGCTTGTATTTTAAGTTTCCGGTACCCGCGGATGCGGTTATGTGTTCCATGAAGATTGCCGCTTTGTTGTCGCGCCGGAAAGGACGTGATTTTTATGATGTTATGTTTTTGCTTAGTCAAACACAACCGGACTATCCGTTTTTATCCGAAAAGCTGGGGATAAATAATAAGGATGAATTAAAACGTGCTTTTGAAAAAACGTTGCATGAAATTGATTTATCTCATAAAGCCAAAGATTTTGAACATTTGGCATTTGATAAATCCAATACACGCAGGATACTTCTTTTCAAAGACTTTGTTCATAACATTAGCATTTAGCCATCCCTTCGGTTCCCCGTCAACTTTCCAAACCGTTGCCGGAAACCTTCCCCCGGCGGTTTTGTTTTTTTAAGATTTGGAAAAGAGTTACGGATATCGTAATAATTATTAGTTTTGTGAACTAAATATACGAAATTATATAATGTTCAGTTCACAAAATCAAAAAAAAGATGTTGTTCTTGCTTTATTCAAAGACAACCGGACTGTTTTCAGGCTGAAAGATGTTGCCATGCTTGTTGGAGAGACGAACTTTCAATCGCTGAATACAAAACTGAACTATGCAGTACGTACCGGTAAGTTACAAAACCCGCGAAAAGGGATTTACGCCAAACCGGGTTACAGTATCGAAGAGTTGGCATGTTCAGTTTATGCACCTTCATATATTTCACTGGAATATGTTCTGCAAAAAGCAGGCCTTGTGTTTCAATACGATTCAGGCATCACTTCTGTTAGTTACCTCAGACGAGATATTGTAGTTGATGGCCAGGCATACCGTTACCGTAAAATCAAAGGAGAAATACTCGTAAATACAGCAGGTATCTTACAACAAAAAAATAATGTCAATATTGCAACACCCGAAAGGGCATTTCTCGATATGCTTTACCTTAGTCCTAAATACTATTTTGATAATCTAAATCCTTTAAACAATAAAACAGTTTACAAACTACTGCCTGTATATCAATCAAAAGCGTTGACCTTACATGTAACAAAACTATTGCAAAATGCTTGATATAAACAGGCATAAATTTTATATGGTTCAAATCCTAAAAGAGATTTATTCCGATATTGAACTGGCAAACTGCCTCGGGTTTAAAGGTGGCACTGCATTAATGTTTTTTTATGATTTGCCAAGATTTTCTGTCGATTTGGATTTTAATCTACTTTGCCCTGACAAGGAAAACCTTGTCTATACTAAAGTTCGTAATATCATACTGAAATATGGAAATATTTTTGATGAAGCTAAAAAGTTCTATGGCCCAATAGTTGTCTTGGATTATGGAATGGGTGAGCGCAAATTAAAAATAGAAATCTCCAACAGAATTTTTAATAACCATTATGAAATAAAAAATTTTCTCGGCATCAACATGAAAGTGATGGCACAACCGGATATGTTTGCCCATAAACTTTGTGCTTTACTCGACCGGGATACAATGGCAAATCGTGATATTTTTGATAGTTGGTTTTTTATGCAAAAGCAAACCCCTGTCAATAAAGATATTATTGAATTTAGAATGAAGATGCCTTTTGTAAATTATCTTCAGAAGTGTATAGATCAACTAGATAAGACAACTGACAAAGGTATTCTTGATGGTTTAGGCGAAATATTGAATCCTGAAATGAAAACATTTGTCAGAACAAAATTACGTACCGAAACCATAAACCTTTTAAAGTTTTATAAAGAATTTCCAATTGCGGTTTAGGGTTTGTGACGAAATAAAGTGACGGGAATCGACGAAGTAATTTTGCGGGTTTTCAAGGCGCAAACGTTGCGAATAGCCACTGTTTATTAGTGAAACTCTATTTTGAAAATCCGCGATAAGCGGAGCATTCGAAATAGTTAGTTGAACTAATCCCGCTTTTTCAGCGGGATAGTAGGTTAATACCCCGA
>DRJC01000282.1 GCA_011052365.1 Ignavibacteria bacterium | reverse complement strand
TATATACTGAAAATTAAGTTCAAGTTTATTGTTAAGTAATTTTGTTACACCACCTGCTCCAAAAAAATTTCTTGAATATCGTCTATCCGTATATTCAAAATCCACATTTATTCTACTGGCTGCGGTAATTAGTTTATTCGGAGTAAATGTTATTTGGGCATTACCGTATTCAATTACATAATCATTATGTTCGCCTCTCTTTTGCCGGATACCGTCTACATAAACTTTTTCTGTTCCGGCTATTATTATAATATCGCGTTTACTATTAATACCGGTTAACCTGTATGGACCTTGAACTCCATCCTGCCCATTAAAATAATTAGTGTTAAATTTTCCTTTTGAAGTTGCAAAAGAAACAAAACCGGCTGAAGTTTTATAATTGAACTCACCTTTTATTCCTTGTAATTTTCTATCTATTGAACCGAACTCACCTATTTTCCTTTTTATGAAATAGTCACCAAAAGTACCTTGAGCATTTGGATGTTTTATTAGAATAAAAACTTTATCAAGTTCTTCCAACCTTGCAGTATTGCCTTCCGGCTGAATGGGTGTGTTTTTATCTGTCAAGGCTGCAACCACTTCAATATCATTAGATAATCTCCCGGAAAGCTGTAATCTTAGTCCACTATTTAAAGAGAAATCTTTTGTTGTGCCGAAAGTAAACCCTCTCACAATAGTTCCGCTTTTTTGCATATTTCTTCCGAAAATAGATTCTTCAGTTAAAGGTGTTGATTCTTTAACAACATAACTTACACTGTCGCTTTTTGTCTTGTCTAACTTTCTTATTAGTGTTCTTTTTTTGTATTCTTTGTGTAAAGCCAATCTCAAGGATTTATATTCAACTATAAGTGTGTCATAATCTGAATAATGCAGCGAATCGGACAGGCTAAATATACCTTTTGAATAAGAGAAACTGTATTCATTTTTATTGAGTATTTTATTATCTAAATAAATGGTTTCAGTTGAAGGTATAACCGTTAAGCCTGATACTTTATATGAATTTTCATAATTGATTAATAATGTATCGACGTGTGTTATATATTTGAAGTTATTTTGTGCATAGTTATTCAATTGAAAAAGGAAAATAAATGCACAAATTATCTTTAGTTGTTTTAAGAATTTCAAAAGCAGATCAATTTAAAGTTTAACTTTAATCTAAAATTTGAGTTTTAATCTTGCAAGGACATAAATCAAGTAAATAAATACATCAAATTATAATTTAATTTATTTGACTTAATATTTATATTTGCACTGCTCACAAGAATCTACTATAGAAAATATGAATGATTTAATTCTAAAAATACAACAATCGGCAGATAAAAATATTTTATTTACTATGCATTCGGCTCAACAGTGTGTTAAGCAAAACAGAATGATATCACCTAATGAGATTCACAAAGTAATAAAAACTTGTGAGATCATTGAAGATTATCCTTTTGACACACGTGGACATACCTGTTTAATAAGCGGAAAAGGTAATGATAAAAGACCGATACATTTAGTTTGTTTTCCCACGGATAACTTTCTTCAGATAATTACTGCTTATTTACCTGAAGAAAAAAAATGGGATGATAATTCTAAAAACAGGGAAGATACATGGAATGTTTGAAATGTTACAATGATATGTTTATCGATTATATTGTTTTTAATATTGAACGAATCGATTATGATTTAGACATAAAAAAACTTCCTGCTTATGTTTGCTCTGCATGTAATGAAACGTATATTGAAGAAGAAGAGATGAAAAAAATCTTTGAAACAATTAAAGAATTAGATAAAAGAATAGAGAAGCTAAAACTAAGAAAATAAAAACAATAACCACCCCACCCACAAAAGGCTATTGGCTCAAACTTGTTCCATACGCTTCGTTCAAAACTTTGGGTTCAGTATTGTTGGTTTTTGCCTTTGACATTATCTCTTGTGCAAATTCCATGTAAGCCTTTGCTCCCGACGAATTGCAATTAATTAGAACACCGGGTTTACCCAGGAATTCACTTTCACAAAGAGTTGTATTCCGGGGGATGACTGTATCAAAAATAAGATCACCATGATTCTCATGTATTTTTTCAAAAGTTATTTTCCATGCAATTGTATTTGGTTCGTACATTGTTAAGATAATTCCTTCTATTTTTAAACGAGAATTATAACGACATTTTATCCATTCGATATATTCAATCATTTTGTTGACGGAAGTTAAAGAAAACTTGCCTGCTTTCACCGGTAAAATAACCGAATCAGAACTAATTAATGAAATGGTTGTAAGCCCTTGTAAATATGGTGGACAATCAATTATGATATAATCATATAAAGATAATTGTTCTTCGTGTAAGATGTGGTTAAAGAGATAAAAATTATTAGTGATTTTGTGCAGCCTTTCTTCATCGGCAGGTAGAATCTTAGATGGTATTAAATCCAAATTGGGAAGATCGGTCTTATGAATTACTTCTCCAATTGCTCTTTTAAAACTCAACACATCAAAAATATTTCCAACAATATCTTTTTTATCAAAGCCGAAACAAATTGTGCTTGAGCCGGTTGCGTCAAAATCAATTAATAAAATTTTCTTTTCTGCTACTGCAAGGCTGGCAGCTAAATTAACTGCAGTAGTAGATTTACCAACGCCCCCCTTTGGAATAGCTATAGAAATAACTTTTGCCATAAGCAAATTCCTCAGGTTTAATATGTTAATAGAAAGGTCAACAAATATAAATATTCAATATTTACTCACTCAGTATTGCCTTCATCAAAATTTGAAAGGGAATAATAATATAAAAAATTGTTAATAATAAGTAAAGGAAATTTTTGAGATTTTTTTTTAGTTGACTTTTACCCTTGGGTCAGGGAATTATTGGGTGGCAAAAAAAAGGTCTATCTAACTTTGTAAAAAACAAAAGAAAACAATGTAAATAATTTTTACAATAAATAAAGATTAATTAACCGCAGAGGCAACGGAGAATGCGCAGAGTGAAAATAATGCTAATAATCTCTTGTGTTTACTTTGCGAACCCTTAGCGTTCTCTGCGGTTAACCTGCCGTTAAATCGTATTTTTTATAAGAACAAATAACCACAAATAGAAATTAAAGATTTATATAAATATTATTCTTCAGAATTATTCAATATTTTGCTTAATTAACTTTTGCCACCCTTTTACCCTGTGAGCCTTACCCTTCCGATTAATAAAAAATTCTATTCATATCTAAGAGCTTCAATTGGGTCAAGGTTGGAAGCTTTGTATGCAGGATATGTACCAAATATAACACCAATCAAAACACACAATGATAATCCGATACCAACCCAGTCATAAGGTATCGCGGTTTTAGCATTTAGAAAACTCCCGACAAAGTTCCCAAGTCCTACGCCAAAAACAATACCTATAAATCCACCAAAGAGACTCAAAATAATAGCTTCAATTAGAAATTGCATTAGTATATTTGTTTTGGTTGCCCCAACTGCCTTTCTTATTCCTATTTCTTTTGTCCTTTCCGTTACCGAAACAAGCATGATATTCATTATACCGATACCCGCTGCCAATAAAGCAATCAAAGAAATAACCATAGCACCAATTCTAACACCACCGGTAATGTTATTGATTTGTCCGATCAATGATTCATTACTAAATATATCAAAATCGTTAGCTTTTCCAGGCTCTACTTTTCTAATAGTTCTTAAATGCCCTATAGCATTTTGAATTGTCGCATCATAATCTTCTTTACTATTAGACATAATAGTTATTTCTACACTGCCTTTATTCTTTCCATAAAAAGATTGATAAGAAGTTATGGGAGTAATAATATAATTATCCATACTCTGCCCAAAGAACTCAGGTTGTTTTTCAATTATGCCTATTATTCTAAGATTATGATTATCTACTTTTATTGTTTGACCGAGTGGGTCTATCCCCGCAAATAGTTTGGTCTGAACATCCTGGCCCAAAAGACAAACATCCTTTGAATATTTAATATCATTTTTATTTATTGATCTTCCTTCACCTACAATAATATTTGATGTCTTCATAACACCTTCCGTGATACCGACAATATATATGTTAGGATTTGTTTTTTTGTTTTTGAATTGTATGACTCTCCCTCCCCTGATTTGTTGTGCACCCATATATTTAGCTGTTTTCAGCATACTTTGAAGTCTGTAAAAATCATCTAAAGTTATGTCCTTTCTGTTCCTGTATTTTCTCCTGGCTCGATGTCCACCTATTTGAATTGCAGGATATTTTTGAATTTGAAATGTATTTTTACTAAGGAAGGAAACACCACTTTGGATTGTACCCTGCATCATTGTTATTATTGTCATAATCACAATAATTGAGAATACACCAACAGCTATACCAAAAATAGTTAACCCCGCTCTTAATTTATTACTTTTAATAGAATGGAGTGAAACTGAAAAGGATTCTGAAATTAACAATGTAACTCCTCAGATAATTATATCAATTTAATTATTTATGTAATAATACAATTAATATAAAAAAAACTATCTTAAGTTTTATACTTTTTTATATAAGAGGTAAAAACAGGTTTATTCGTATCGCAATGCTTCAATCGGATCTAAATTAGAAGCTTTGTAAGCCGGGTATGTACCAAATACAATTCCTATAAAAACACATAAAGACAAACCGATTACTACCCAATTATAAGGTATTGCACTCTTTGCATTTAGGAAACTACCCGCAAAATTTCCTAAACCAACCCCTAATATAATACCGAGAAAACCTCCTATAAGACTTAGTACTACAGCCTCTAATAAAAACTGTGTCAATATATTAGACCTTTTGGCACCCACTGCTTTTCTAATACCAATCTCTCTTGTCCTTTCAGTTACCGAAACTAACATAATATTCATAATACCAACACCGGCTGCAAGTAATGCAATAATAGATATAACCAATGCACCTATTTTAATTCCCGATGTCATTACACCTACTTGTTGAATTAATGACTCATTACTAAAAATATCAAAATCATTATCTTCACCGGGTTTTACCTTTCTAATCGTACGCATATAACCTATAGCTGATTGAATCACTGATTCAAAATTCTCTTTACTTTTTGTCATAACCATGATATTTACACTATAGCTTCTTTTTCCGAAGAGGGTCTGGAACGTTGAAATTGGCATTACAACCCTATTATCCCTACTACTACCGAACATTTGAGGATTTTTTTCCAAAACTCCAATTACCCTTAACGGATAATTTTGAACACGTATAACCTGCCCCACCGGATTTATATTAGGAAATAATTTCTCAACTATATCATTACCTATTAAACCAACATTATTGGAGCGGTCTACATCTTGTTGATTTATATTTCTGCCGTACGCAACTTTCCAATCATTAGTTTTAATTCCACCAACTGTTTCTCCTGCGATTTGAATATTGGGGTTTGTTGATAAGTTTCTATACTTGATAACCTTACCCATTTGCCATTGCTCAGCACCTATATATTGTGCACCTTTTAACAATTTTTTTAATCTATAAAAATCTTCAAGTGTAATATCTTTACGGTTTCTAAATTTTCTTCTTGCGGCGTGTCCACCGGTTTGTATTGCAGGAAATTTTTGTATTTGGAATGTATTCTGACTTAATTGTGACATACCATTATTTATACTGGTTTGAAGCATAGTAATAATAGTCATTATTACTATTATAGAAAAAATACCGACAACAACACCCAAAATTGTTAAGCCTGCTCTAAGCTTGTTATTTTTTAGTGAGGATAAAGAAACAGAGAATATTTTTGATAGATTCATTATTCATACCTCAGGGCTGTTACCGGGTCCATCTTAGCGGCAGTATATGCCGGAGCAAATCCCGCAAGGACCCCTGTAATTAATGAAATTACAATTGCTATTACCACGGCACTGTATTGAACAGAAGTAGGCAAAAATTGATTAATTACCATACTAAGCATTATTGCTAAAAGTAAACCGATTAAACCACCGAACAAACAAATAGCAGTAGATTCTAAAATAAACTGACCCAAGATTGTCCTTTTTTTAGCACCTATTGCCTTCCTTAAACCGATTTCTTTTGTCCTTTCTTTAACAGAAACAAACATGATATTCATAATTCCAATTGCACCTACAAATAATGCTAAACCAGTAATAAATAATCCTGCAATTTGTATTACACCAACTACATTATTATAGTTCTTCATTAAACCTTCTTGTTGATTAACTGCAAAGTCATCTTCTTGACTATACTTCAGCCCTCTTATTTTTCGCATTACACCGATTGCCTCTTCCTTTGTATCCGCAAGCATTGCCGGATTTTGAGCACGAACATTTATTGTAATAGAACCTCTCGATCTATTAAGAAAATATTTAAATATTGTTCCTATCGGTATAAACGCCTGATTATCAGGATTAAAGCTTCCTAGAATGAAACTTCCCTGTTCGTCTAAAATGCCTATTACTTTAAAGTTTTTATTTCCAATTTTAATTTTTTTATCCAATGCATTACCGCGAGGAAATAAATTTTTTGCAACCGCACTACCGAGTACAACTACATCTCTCGCTGATTTACTTTCAGTTTGAGAAAAAAATCTACCGGTGTTGAAAGTAAAATTAGTTGTTGCTACATAATCTGAAGTTGAACCGACAAGGATTACACCTTCTACATTATTATCACCGTATTTTATTGTCTTCCTTGCTCTAAGAACAGGTGCAGAAGCTTTTGGTAATTTTGCTAGATCTTTAAACCTATCATAGTCATCCATAGTTAGATTTCTCCTGTTTCGCATCTTCCAGAAATCTCTATTACCAAACCATGCAAATTTATCTATATATAAAACATCAGAGCCTAAAGCACTTATACCCTTTTGAAAAGCGACATCTATGCCTTTAATTGCAGTTGTCATTAAAACTACAGATGTTATACCAATAACAATACCAAGCATAGTAAGTAATGATCGTATCTTATTTGATTTAAGTGCACGAAGTGCAATAAACAATCCCTCTTTCATTTCAAACAAAAAATCTCTCATTACCAACCTATGTTATTAATTTTTTTAAAAATTAAAGATTCAATTCCCCAAAACTTTTTTAGTATTCGAGCTAAATCTTTTTTCAACTATTTCATCGGAATCAATTAATCCATCCCTTAATCTTATAATCCGTACAGCGTGTTCTGCAATATATCCTTCGTGAGTTACTAAAATAATTGTGTTGCCTTTCTCGTGCAGTTCATTAAACAAAGTCATTATTTCTTCACCTGTTTTAGAATCAAGATTACCTGTCGGTTCGTCAGCCAACACAATAGAAGGATTAGAGACCAAAGCCCTGGCAATAGCAACTCTTTGTCTCTGTCCACCGGAAAGTTCATTAGGCTTATGGTGGATCCTATCGGCTAAGCCAACATCAACAAGTGCTTTTTCTGCCCTTTCTTTTCTTTCTTGTGCCGAAATACCGGCATAAATTAGAGGCAGTTCAACATTGTGCAGTGCATCTGATCTTGCTAAAAGATTAAACGTTTGAAAAACAAACCCAATCTCCTGGTTCCTTATTTTTGCAAGTTCATTGTCTGACATTTCGCTGACATTTTTACCGGTAAATTCATAAATACCGGAAGTTGGTGTATCAAGGCAACCTAACATATTCATCAATGTTGATTTACCTGAACCCGAGGGACCCATTATAGCGACATACTCGTTCTTATCAATATTTAAAGAAACATCAGCTAAAGCGTGTACTTCTTGAGTACCTAAATGATATATTTTTGCTATATGTTCAATTTTAATTATGTTCATTTGTTATTCCGTTATTTTTAGTTTTCTCGCATACCTTTTTTACGTTTTTTCTCAACTCTAACAGTTGAACCTTTTTTCAGTTCACGAGAAATTGCACGATAACTTCCGGTAACCACCTCTTGATTTTCCTTCAAACCGGATTTTATTTGTATATAATTATCATCGCTTATTCCTGTTTTAACTTTGGCAATATCTGCCTTTCCGTCTTTAACTACAAAAACTATTTCCTGAAGCTTCGGTTGAGATTTATTTTCTTTTTTAACAACGAGTACTTTATCTTTCTTTTTCTTTTTGTCCTTTTTGCCGTTGGCTAATTCTGATGCATTTCTTGCCGTTACACTCTGCAACGGAACACTTAAAACATCCTTGATAGTTTCAGTTTCGATTTTTGCAGTGCTGGACATTCCCGGTCGAATGTTTTTATCAACATCAATTAATTTAATTCTTACTTCAAAATTAACAACCTGGTCTTGTGTACCGAATCCCGCTGTTTTGGCAGTATTACCAATTTTAGTTACTACACCTCTGAAAACTCTGTCTCCGAAGGCATCAATTTCAATCCTTGCGGTATCACCAACTGATATTAGAACTACATCATTTTCATCTACTTCTACTGTAGCCTCCATATTGTTAAGGTCGGAAACAGTCATAATATTTGTACCTTGACTAAATCCACTTCCAAGTACTCTTTCACCAAGCTCTACATTTAACTGACTAATTGTACCATCCATCGGAGCATAAATTGATGTTTTAGAAAGTTTATCGTCTGCTTCTTTTACAGATGCCCTACTTTGTAATACTGCTGCTTCTTGAGCTCTAATTGCAGCTTTTTGTGATAAGAAATTACTTTTTGCTACTTCCAATTCAGCATTACTTGCCAGCCCTTTTGCGTGTAATTCTTTAACTCTATCGTAAGCAGCTTTAACTCTATCAAGTTCAGCGTTGCGCATTGATAAAGTTGCTTTGGAAGATTGTAAAACAGCATCTGCTCTTTCTTTTTGTGCTCTATATGCCTTAGCTTGAATCTGAATTAATAAATCCCCTTTCTTGACAACATCACCTTCTTCTACAGGAAGTTTCACAATTTCCCCTGTAATTACAGGAGTAATAACTACTTTAAATTCAGGATTTATAGTACCGGTAGCAGTTACAGTTTGTGTAATATCTCTCTTAGCAACTTTTTCAATTTGTACTGCAATTATATTTTCTTTACTTCCACCTAAAAGTGCAATTAAGACCAATGCAATCACTAATATGCCTAGCCCTCCGAAAATAAATAATTTTTTCTTTGATTTTTTTTGTTTCCCGTTAGCCATTAGTTATTCTCCTTAAATTAATCTTTTTCATACTTTTTATAATTTAAAACACCGAGGTAGTATTTTAATTGTTTACTTAGTCTTATATATTCAAACTGAGCAGTTATAAAATTTGTTCTTGCAGTTGTATAATTTGAACTTGCAACAAGTACATTCAGTAACGTGCCGGAACCAAGAGTATATCTTTCTTGTTGAATTTTCCTGGTTTCTTCTGCAGCTTTAACATTTCTTTTATTTACCTGTAAACTTTTTTCCGCTGCTCTTAAATCGAGATAGGTCTTTTGAATATTCAACTTTATTTTCCTTTCCAAATCGCTTAACTCAATTTCTTTATTCTGCGCAGTTACTTCAGCAAATTGGACATTATTTGAAACTCTAAATCCTGAAAAAATCGGAATACTTAATGATAACCCTATGAAGTATGTCCTTGAATCTAAAAATTTGCTCAATTTATTAGCCCTTAAATTGTAAGAAAATGAATTACTTAAGGTTGGGAAATGCCCTGCCTTTGCAATAGTAATTCCGTTGGCTGCACTTTCTAATTTTAGTTGTGCACTTTGGTAATCTGTTCTTACATTTAATGCTTTAGAAACTAACTGCGATATATTATCATAATCTATTTTTAATCTTTCATTAAGGGTAGCCTTTTCCTCAGTAGTAAGCTCATCCGAAAATTTATAATCTTCAAGTATGTTTAATGCTAAATAATTTAAAAGATTACTTTTAGCAGTTTCAAAATTGTTTTGGGCTTTAATTAATGCTAACTCTGAATTACCGGTCTTAACTTGTTGAGCATAAACATCTGCCAGAGTTACAGAGCCAAGTTTATTGCTTTCGGTAACTTTTTCCAGATTCCTTTTATTCCATTTTAAGTCATCTTTTCTAACTTGAAGTAAATGTTTGGTAATAATAACATTATAATATAGAGAGATGGTCTGAAATACAATATCTTGCTTTAATCTTTTAAGGTCTAATCTTGCAGCATTTAAATCATTTTTGCTTTTAGAGAGAGTAGCAAAATTAGACAGCCCATCGAACAACGTTAATCTTGCCGATACGTTTCCTCTGTAGTTTCTGGCTTCGCTTGTAGAAGGAGGTATAGGTATTACAGTTCCGCCAATGTTAATTGTTCCACCGGCATCTTCGGACCTGTTCCAACTCCAATTACTCCCTGCTGAAACTAAGGGTAAGAAATTACCGATTGCTGCTTTCACACCGGATTTAGTAACTTCTAAATTATTCTTTGATTTTTGTAAAATGGTATTCCTATTTAAAGCAATTGTTATTGCTTTATCCAAGCTTAAAGACTTTTGCGCATAACTTGCAGATATAAATGTTACTGCAAAAAGTATACTGAGAATGGTTCTCATTATTTTCTCCAAAATTTGGTTTAAAAAATCTACGTAATTAGATTACACATTAGACATGGTTTTATTTAATGATGTTACATAACTACGAATATATTTTCTTAATACTATAATCTTATTTTTAACCGTAACAAATCTATTACAATTCAATAATCATGACATTTTTAATTTACAAACGGTTTAATTCTTATTTGTGCGGTTAATTATCGTTTAGAAAAACAAAAATAAAACAGCTATAAATAAAAAGATATCAATACAGGTTATTTTTATTCAAAATATTTAACTAATTTTAAATATCTTTTAGAAAATAAAAAAGAGATGAGTAGTAAATTTATTTCTAATTCATAAGACTGTTTATAAAATTTTAGGAGACAAAAAATGAAAGAAAA
Source organism: Ignavibacteria bacterium (assembly GCA_011052365.1). Lineage (GTDB taxonomy): Bacteria > Bacteroidota > Ignavibacteria > Ignavibacteriales > Ignavibacteriaceae. The sequence goes on along the minus strand of DRJC01000282.1, from coordinate 3,505 downwards.
AAGTATAGAATTATTAAATAAAGCTGTTGCAGACGAATTGTCCGCTGTTCATCAATATATGTATTTCCATTTTCTTTGTGATGATCAAAGTTATGATCTACTTGCCGGTTTATTTAAAAGAACTGCAATAGATGAAATGATGCATATTGAAAGACTTTCAGAAAGGATATTATTTCTTAAAGGAGAAATTGATTTAAGAGCTGCTGAAGAAGTTAAAAAGATTCATAAGGTTGACGGAATGTTAAAATTAGCAGCCGATATGGAAGTTGAAAGTGCCCGTGATTATAATTTGTGGGCAAATGAATGTTCTGCAAATGCCGATTCTGTTTCTAAACAATTATTTGAAAGCCTTGTTGTTGATGAAGAAAGACATTTCGATCAATATGATACCGAACTTGAAAATCTTAATAAATTTGGAGATCGTTATTTAGCACTTCAATCAATTGAAAGAAGTAAAGGTAGAGAATCTAATACTGCAGTATAATTATGTAAATAATTTTAGAACTTGCTGAATGCTTGGAAGTAAAATCTATTTTTTAAGTGTTAGGGAGTCTTGAAATGAAAACAATAAATTTCATCAAATATTTTGCTCTAATATTTTGTCTGACTTTTGTAGTAACAGTTATTGTTACATATTTATATAGTTTAATTGTACACGGAGATGGAATAATTGATTGGGCGGTTTCATTTAGGATCGGTATAATTTTGGGAATAATTTTGCCAATTGTTAAAATATTAGATAAAAATAAAGACTAAGTATTTTCTAAAAATTTATCCTTTATTTTAAGAAGGTAATCATAAGCTTCATCATAATCGTTTGCGATTATACCGTCTAAAATAGCTTCTTCAATTACTTTTTTAATTTCGCCCACTTTTTTTGACGGTTTAAGATTACATACTTTCATAATTTCTTCTCCTCTTACCGGGGACTGGAAAGCACGCAATTTGTCTTTTTCTTGAACTTCAAGAACTTTCTTCATTACCCGGTCGTAATTGGCAAGATATTTTGAAACCTTTTGAGGATTTTTACTCGTAATATCCGCACGACAGAGAGTTATCAAATCATTAAGGTCTTCATCTGCTTCAACAATAAATCTTCTTATCGCTGAATCAGTAACTTCATCTTTTGCCAAAGCTATTGGTCTTAAATGCAGCCGTACTAACTTTTTTATATAATTTAATTTTGATAAAGGAAGTTTGAGATTGTGAAAAATTTGATTCATCATCCTTGCACCAATCTCTTCGTGTCCGTGGAAAGTCCAGCCTGTTCCCTCCACAAATTTCTTTGTTTGTGGTTTTGCAATATCGTGAACTAAAGCTGCAAATCTCAACCAAACATCTTCAGTGTTTTCTGAGATATTATCAACAACAGTGCAGGTATGTAAAAAAACTTCTTTGTGATGAAAATCTTTTCTCTGCTCAACACCTTCTAATTTGGATATTTGCGGAAAAACAACCGACATCACCTCGGATTTTTGAAGTAGCTTAAGACCAATTGAAGGCTTGGAAGAAGACAAAATTTTCAAGAATTCATCCGTTATTCTTTCCTGGGAAACAATTTTTAGTCTTTCTTTATTTAGCCTTGCAGCTTCAATGATTTTCTCATCGACATCAAAATCAAGTGTGGCGGCAAATCTGAATGCCCGCATTATCCTTAAAGGATCATCGTCAAATGTTTCATCTGGGTTTAGAGGAGTTTTGATAATTTTGTTTTCTATGTCTTGCAAACCGTTATATGTGTCAATCAATTCGCCGAAATTATTTTGATTTAAGGAAACGGCAAGTGTATTTATAGTAAAATCCCGTCTTGCAATGTCCTCTTCAAATGTACCGTTGATCACTTTAGGATTTCTGCTTTCTTTATTGTAAGATTCTTTCCTTGAATTAACAAATTCAAGTTTTAAATCATTAAACATAAATTGAGCGGTACCGAAATTTTTATAAATATTTATTTTTTTTACATCTAGTTCTTTAGAAAACCTTTCTACAAAATTGTTTTCCTTTCCCACAATCAAAAAATCGATTTCATCTTTTTGCCTTTTAAGAAAGATATCTCTTACAAATCCTCCGACAATGTATAACTCCACACCAACTTCGCCGGCAATTTTAGAAGCTGTGTTTAAAAAATCGTAATGCTCTATATCTTTTATTAAGTTCACTAAATATTTTGGGATTAAATAAGAATATCCGTTAGCTAACGGATGATTGAAATCTATAAAACAAATTTAAGTTAAAACAGCAAAGAGAACAAATAAAAAGATTGGAGAAGATTTTTTGCTAATACAAGTTTACTACAATTTCGCTTCGGTTTTGTTCTAACTATTGCAAATTGTCCGTAGGACTCTTACCGAGATGTGCTTCCGTCTTCGTATACTACGCCGGACAGGTCCGCAGTTCGGTTGTGTTTGTTTATTCCTTATCTATGGACTTCGTCCATAGCTATTATAAATTAAACTGCTTCGCAGTTTACGGAAATTTGAATTGAAGAAAGATTTCTCCCGTTGGTCGAAATGACAGAGTAATTATGGAATGACAGTCTATTAGTTGTCATATCGAAGGAGTCTTCGACTGAGATATCTTTTCCTTTGAATTGGAAAGAAAGATTTCTCACTCCGTTCGAAATGACAGTTTTTAATTTCCTTGTCATATCTTTCGAAGGAACGGCAATGCCGGACGAATGGAATGAGGAGATATCTTTTCTGCTGAACTGGAGTGTAAGATTTTAGAAAAAGATTTCTCCTTCCAGTCGAAATGACATTCTTACTTTTCTTTGTCATATCGAAGGAGTCTTCGACTGAGATATCTTTTCCTTTGAATTGGAAAGTAAGATTTCTCCCACGTTTACCTTCAAAATCTTTTTTTATTTCGACGTTTTGAAAAAATGTGGGTTTATAATCGCACTATAATTATCAGACATCCAATTTATTTTATTGAGATTATACTTTATAAGTTTGTTATTAAATTGACCGTTACTTATCCTTGCTGCTTTCTCAATCATAATTTTTGCATTTATAAAGTCAAAATTATCCAGCATATACATTGATAAAATATTAAGAGTGTAACTATCTTTTAAACTCGCAACAATCTCATCACTTATAAAATTTTTCATAAATAGTTCATATTCAAGATTAATAATTTTTGAAAGCCTGACCGCCACAGGTAAAATTATATCGGCATTGTTTTTATTGATTAACTTTAGCATCAATACTAATTTGTCGGTTGGTGAACCATTCAGATAAAGGTTTAATTGATCAGGGGTATTCAATAGAAATAGTCTTAATTCAGACAGGTGTTCCAACCAAATATTTGGTTTCTCAATAATTATTTCTTTATAAAGAGAATCTGCCTGTAGTGTTTTTTTACTTAGCGAATATAGATCGGCTAACTTGAATTGTAGATTATAATAGTAAGATGTATTAATAAAATCTTTTAATTTGTTCTCAATTTTATTTAATCCTTTAAGAGTATTATTCAATTCTTTTGAAACCTCGGCATAACCAATTAG
>DRJC01000281.1 GCA_011052365.1 Ignavibacteria bacterium | reverse complement strand
GTTCAGCAGCTATTGCAACACTGGTTTATATGATAGACAGAGAAGGATTGTAAAAATTATTTAAAGGTAGCTGGAGAGGTATCTTGGCTGTAAACTTTGAGTAAAAGATTTCTCTCTCCGGTCGAAATGACATTTTTGGTTTTTTTGTCATATCGAAGGAACGGAGTGACTGAGATATCTTTTCTGTAGAATAAATAAATATGTTTTCAGAAAAAACAGAAAAATTGTAGAGCGAAAGTCCCCTTTCGCTTATGTGATCAGGGTAAAAGATTTCTCCCTTTTGGTCTCATGAAGGGACTCACTTGGAGGAAATGACAATTTGATCTGTCTCTTTTTTATTCCAAATTTTTTATAATATAACCCGCTGCTTTCTTACCGCTTATTACTGCTCCTTCCAAAGTGGCAGGTAATCGGGTGTCTGTCCAATCCCCAGCTAAGAAGAAGTTTGTAATTTTTGTTTTTGTCCCGGGTCTTTTAGTCAGTGTTTCAGGTGTCGGAATAAATGTTGCCCTTTTTTCCTTTATAACTTTATAGTGCTTAACCGTTTCTTCCGATATACTTGCGTATTTTTTAATCTCTTCCAAACACATTTTGTAAATTTCTTCTTTTTCTTTATCCACAAGATAATTTGCATCGCTTATTACTAATGTAATATGGTCACCATGATTAAATATCCAATGAACGGAAGAATCAATCAAACCGTAAAATTTTTCGTTTAAATAATTTTCTTTTAGCCAAATATGAATTGAAACAATGCAAGAGTTTTCAAGATTGATTTTTGCTAATTCATTATCAGTATAAAATTTTTTCAAAACCGGTAAAGGAACAGCGGAAATTAAATAATCAAAATCTTCAATTTCCCTTTTGGATGTGATAATCTTTTTGACAGAGTTATTTTGAATCACTAACTCTAAAACATTTTCTGAAAAAGAGATACTTGTTTCATTCTTTAATAGGAATTCTTCTGCGGGTTTACAATAAGTTTCACTCAATCCTAATTTAGGTATTATCAAGGTTGACGCTTCATTGCCGTGCAAAAACATCTTTTTTAAAATAGATGCAAATAATTCAGCAGAAGCTTTTTTTGTACTTGAATTAAGTGCACCGACACATACTATTTCCCAAAATGATTTTCTTAGATTTTCGCTTTGATTTTCTCTAAAAAGCCATTCTTCAACTGTGAGACCTTTTAATTTATTTTTATTCGAGAAAGCAAGCTTAATAAAGAAAACAATTACTGATACTTTATCTTCAAATTTTAAGACATTATAATTAAGCAAACCCATCAACAGGTTTAACGGGTAAAATAATTTTGTTGCTTCTAATTTATAAAGTTTTGAATTACTATTTAAGAATGGAATTGAAAGTCTGTCTTGATATATTAGATTATCTTCAGCATTAATCAATCTAAATAATTTTAAAGTTTCTTCATAGCAACCCATTAAAATGTGCTGCCCGTTATCAATAATAGAACCGGTTGCCGTATCTTTAAAAGAATAAGCTCTTCCGCCTAATTTATTAGAGGATTCAATTAATTCTACATTTATTCCGGATTTAGAAAGGTAAACCGCCGAAGTAAGTCCGGCAATACCGCCCCCGATAACAACACATTTTTTCATGAGTAGACTAAGCTGTATTTAGCCCAAACTCCAAGTGATATTCCAAGCTTTTCAAAGAGAGAAACGGAAATATCTTTTTCATAAATATTGTATTCAGCATCAACAATTTTATTCAGCATCCTGCTGTAGATATGCTGCATTGCCCTTGCGGCAAACAATGCCGGTTTATCTTCGAGTTGAAGTGATTGATTTGCTTTATCAAAATATTCTTTTGCTCTATCAGTTTCATATTTCATTAATTCTTTAAAATTAGAATTATATGTTCCCCCCAAAAGAGCTTTTTCCGGATAATTGAATAAAGCTAAATCTTCTTGAGGTAAGTAAATTCTTCCTTCTTCAGCATCTTTTTTAATATCTCGTAGAATATTTGTAAGTTGAAACGCTATACCGAGGTTTACAGCATATTCCTTTGTCGATCTATGTTTGTATCCAAAAATTTCGATGCACATTAAACCAACTGTAGAGGCTACACGGTAGCAGTAGAGTGAGAGATCATCAAAAGTTAGATACCTGTTTTTTTGCAGATCCATTTCCATACCCCTGATAAGTTCAAAGAACGGGTCAAGGGGAATGTTAAAGTGGGCAATAGTATTACCGAGTTTATTCAGTAACGAATATTCCGAATGTCCCCGGAAAGCTTTCTCAAATTCAATTCTCCATTTACGGAGTTTTTCATATTTAATATCTATGGATGCATTGTTGTCATCAACAATATCATCTGTTTTACGGCAGAACGCATAAACCGTGTTCATTGCATCGCGTTTTTCCGGAGGCAATAATTTAAAAGCATAGTAAAAACTGCTTTTACTTTTCTTTGCTATTTGTTTAGCCGTGTTTATCATCTTATGAATATTGATTTACGTAACAAATTTAAGAAATCAATTTTTGATAAAGTAGGTCTGTTACCAAAAATATTGTAATCTGATATTTTAATTTTTTCTAAAATTTTTTCACCGCCGAGTATTGTCCATGCAATTTCATATTTTAGTCTACCTTTAAGGAAAGGGATCAACAACTTCCCTTCTTCAAACATTTTTTCAATTCTCTCTATATTAAACTTCAAAAGTTTCTTTAAGTTAGCATTATTTTCTTTTAATCCAAACATTTTTTCATCAACATTAAATTTTTTCATTTCATCCTGAGGTAGATAGATTCTCCCTTTAGTGTAATCAATCTCAATATCTTGGATAAAGTTAGTCAATTGCAATGCCGTACAAATGCTATCAGAATATTTAATGGCTTCATCATTTCTTATTTTATTTAATTCCAAAATTAGTCTGCCCACAGGGTTTGCGGAATATTTACAGTAAGATAAAACTTCATCAAAATTTTCATATCTTTTTTTTGTTACATCTTGTTTGAAAGCAATTAAAAGATTTTTTAAATTTTCAGGAGAAAGATTATTAATTTTTAACGTGTTACCGAGTGCGGCATCAATTTCATTTTGATATTTCCCTTCAGCAATTTCATCCACTCGTTTTTGTAATTCATTTAATTTTTTTATTCTCTCTTCTCCCGGTACTTCTCCCTCATCGGCTATATCATCTGCGGTACGGGCAAACCAGTAAATAATTGCAACATGTTTTCTTTGTCTTTTAGGAATTAAAAAAGAAACCACCGGAAAATTTTCATAGTGAGACTGAGCGAGGGCTAATGCTGATTTGTATGCTTTATCAATTGCAAACATATTATTCCCAGTGTTTAACAATTACAATAATGAAACTATGTTTTTTTGTACCCGGAACAGGATTCGAACCTGCACTGACTTACGTCAACTAGACCCTGAATCTAGCGTGTCTACCAATTTCACCATCCGGGCAATTTTGAATTTATTATTTCTAATTTTTTATTTAATATTTTTTAAGAACTCTTTTCCTATACCGGACTTAAGATATTTTTGTCATCTTGAATTTAGAGTCTACGTTAAAACTAATAAACTAACCCTTACCGAGGAACATTCGGATCGGTACAATTTCACCATCCTGGCTTTTATCTACCAACCGGAACTGCCTTTATTTTTTTCTTTTTTAATTTTATTATCATCAGGATGCATATCACTTTTGCCCGGCATATCTTTTGCGATTATAATGTCGGTAACAGTTACCGGACATTTTGATGTTGCGATTTTAGGGTCGCCTAAATCCATTGTTGCTTTGCAAAATGTTGCTCTAACAACACCAGGTGCCAAGTGAAAATATTTAATTGGAATATTCAATTCTTTATAAACCTTACCCATAAACTTTGCCCAAATAGGCAAAGCAGCAATCGCACCCTGACCATAAGTATTTGTAAATTTAACCCTGTGGTCGTCAAATCCTACCCAAACACCTGCGACAAGATCAGGTGTAAAACCAACATACCAGGCATCTGCAAAATCTTGTGTCGTTCCGGTTTTACCTGCAGCCGGATAAGAGAAATATCTTCTAACTCCTCTTCCGGTACCGCTTGTAACAACCGACTGAAGCATGTTCGTCATAACAGAAGCTGTTTGTAACGAAATAGCTTCGGTGTAAACCGGTATAAATTTATCAATTAAAATTTTATTTCTATCTTCAATTTTTGTTACAGAAGTGGGAGAAACATGTACACCTTTATTAACTATTGTTCCGTATGCTGATGTCAACTCAAGCGGCGTTACTTCAGAAGTACCAAGTGCTATGGAAGGAACAGCCGCAAGTTTGGATCTAATCCCCATCTTGTGCGCAAATTTTACAACCTGGTTAGGCGGAGCAATATTGCTCGTGGTCATCCTTCCGGCAATTACATTTAAAGAGTGATCGAGCGCAAATCTTAATGTAGTATATCCTCCGTATTCATTTTCGGAAAAATTGGAAGGCGACCAACCGTGGTAATCAAATTTTTGATTAAGCAGTGTGAATGCAGGGTAATACCCGTTACTGATTGCAACCGTATAAATAAACGGTTTCATTGCGGAACCGGGTTGTCTTCTAATTTCGGAAACGTGATTTAACCCGCGACCAAATACCTGGTTTTCACCTCCAACCATTGCTTTTATTTGTCCATTAGAAGGATCGATAACAACAAAACCAACTTGAATTCTTGTTGCGTCTTTTTTTACATTTTCAATAAAATCTTTATCGTACTTTAAACTATTATATATCCTGGCTTTTTCTTCTTTAGTTTTGGCTTCTTTATATTCTTTTGAATTTCTAATATCTTCATCAATAATTGTGGCTAACAATTCTTTGTTTTTATCCCAATCCCATTTGCCGTCAAACATTTTTTGGAATTTTGATATATGTTCCGCAACAACTTCATTTGCAATTTTCTGCATTCTGGAATCTAAAGTAGTATAAATATTTAGACCGTCACGGTACAAATCATAATTATATTTTTTTGATAAAGCTGAAAGTTTTTTCCTAACATATTCCATAAAATACGGTGCTATGCTTTTGCTCCCCTTAGTTCTACGTTTGGCTAAAATTATAGGTTCTTTTTTTAATTTTCTGTAATTAGCTTCCGTCAATTCATGCATTACAACCATATTTCTCATAACAAGGTTACGCCGTAAAAGAGCATCCACAGGGTGCCTAATGGGGTTATAATTTGAAGACGATTTTAAAAGTGCAACAAACAATGCTGCTTCCGGCAAAGAAAGTTCGTTTACGCTTTTATTAAAATAAATTCTTGAAGCGGATTCAACACCGTAGGCTCCTCTTCCAAAGTAAGATACATTTAAGTACAGTTCTAAAATTTCATTTTTGGTATACGTCTTTTCTATTTGAATTGCCGTTAACCACTCTCTCATTTTTCTTACAATAGTTTGGGCAATATTTTCTTTTCGCGATTTTAGTTTATACAGATTTTTTGCAAGCTGTTGAGTAATTGTACTGGCACCTTCTCTTGAAAAAGTAAGAATGTTTTTAACCATTGCTTTACCAAACCGTTCAATATCAACCCCCCAATGACTATAAAATTTTCTATCTTCGGTAGAGATAAGTGCTTGAATTAGATAAGGAGGAAATTCAGAAAAATGTTTTTCGATCCTGTTTTCAATAAAATATTTACCAAGCTGTTCACCGTCAATAGTATAAACGGTACTTGCAAGCTGCGGTTTGGGATTTTCAAGTTGCTCTAACGACGGCAGACCGCTATAAACATAATACCCGAAAGCTGTAAAAATAATTATTAAAATAAATGCGATAAGTAATCTGCGTTTACCTCTACTCTTTTTTCCTTTTTTCTTTTTACTCATCTTTAATGTCAATTATTTCAAAACTATTTTTTTCATATTTAACGTAACAGGGTGCATCCAACCAGGAACCCAAATTTATATATCTTCCGTTTTTGTAAGAAAGATCTTTCCTAATATGTTCGTGTCCAAACAATACGTAGTCAAAACCATTATCAATTTTGTTTTTAGCTGTTTCAAATAAGCCGTTAACCTTTCCGTAATCTTTTTTAGCCGTATAGTCTCTGCTTGATTTACTGGTAAGCTTCGCCAAATAGACTCCTATATCCGGGTGAAGCCAGGAATAAAGCCATTGTATTTTTTTATTCCTTAAAATTGATTTTAATATTTTGTAACCCAAATCATTTTTCACCAATCCGTCACCGTGTCCGATAAAAAACTTTTTACCGTTTAATACAAACTCTACTGCTTCCTCATACAATTTTGTTCCAATTTCGTCGGTAAAAAAGTTACAATGCATAAAATCGTGATTGCCGATAAAATAATGGACAACCACTCCTTTATCGGTGAGGTCTTTTAAGGCTGTTAACGTACGGTAAAATCCTTTTTGATAAACATATTTATACTCAAACCAATAATCGTAAAGATCACCTACAATAAAAAGCTCATCCGAATTCTGTGCAACCTCATTTAAAAATTTGACTAAACGCTTTTCTTTCTTTTCTTCTATCTCTTTAGATTGAAGACCAAGATGCACATCAGAAATGAATAGATATTTTTTGTCCATTTGGGAAAAATTTTATCGATAATATTTAAAGATATGAATTATTTGATACTTCTGAAAAATAATAAAATTAAAGTTATTCTAAGCACAGGAAACTATAATCTATTATTGCTAACCGTTATTTTTAAAAACAGATAGAAGCCAGTTGTTCGGATCAAGTTCTATATTAATTGGTCTTGCTTTTAATTTGATTCTTTTTTCAACATTAATATTATTTATTCTAATAGTTTTTATTTCGTTTGAGCTATCCTTATAATTAATCTTTATATCAAGAGGGAAATTATATGATTTATAACCTTTCTGAATTTGCTCCAATTGAAAATCCAAATAGATATCATCTCCGTCTTCATCAACATCCCAATTGTATTCCGCTTCAATTCTTCCCGTACCTTCATAAACCCATTGTTTGAAAAAATAGGTTAAATTTTTTCCGGATATTTTTTCACTTAAAACTTTAAAATCATTAGTGGACACATTTTTGTATTTATATTTCTCAAAATATTTTCTTAAAATAGAATAGAATGTTGAATCACCTACTTCCCTCCTTAACATATGCAAAACCCACGCCCCTTTGTTATAGACAGTTCTACTAAAATAATTATGCGGATTGTATAACTTGCCTGAAAATCTATTTTGAGCTTTGCTTAACATAGTGGATCTAAGTGCAGCGGGACCTGCTTTATACTCATCGTAAAGAGCTTCGTTGTAAGTGGCAAATCCTTCGTTTAGCCAGATATCTTTCCAATCTTTAATACTAACTGCATCGCCCCACCACTGATGTGAAAGTTCGTGAATATATACATCATTAAAAAAATTGTCCCCTCCTACAAGTGACGAACCAATTCCCGTTATGGTTTGATGTTCAATTGCACCGAGCTGCCATAAAAATTCTGCAACACCATATTTTTCTTTTATAAAAGGATATTCACCAAAAGTCTTGCTCATAAACTTCAACATATCAAGATTGATTGAGAAGTCCACCTTCGCTTTTTTATAATTATAGGGAAACGCATAATACTTTATTTTCATTGTGTCGGCTTTATTCTGCGATATATACGTTTGATCAAACTCCTTATAATTAGACGAATACAAACTAATTAGATAAGTAGCAATTGGATAATAAGTTTTCCAGTGATATGTTCGTTTATTATTTACTGTTTTTACATCAATTAATTTTCCGTTTGATACAGATACCTGTGAAGAATCGTTAGTGATTTTTATATCAAGCAGAGCTTTATCGGATGGAATATCATTACAAGGGAACCAGGTGGAGGCATAATTAGGCTCGTTTAAACTGTATACTACTGATTGCCCGTTTATACTTGCAAACACAAAGGAGGAAAATCCTCTTCTTACAGGTTTACCCGAATAAACAACTCTTATCGTAAAAGTGTCGACTAAAGTAGAAGGTTTTAAAATTGAAAATCTTGTTCCTTTATTTTCATAAGTTGTTTTTTCTCCATTTAAGTAAACATCTGAAATATTAAAATTATCGTAAAAATTAAGGTCGATTCTTTTTAGATCTTTGTTCTTAATCACACCTTTAATTTTAACATCTGCATTAATTGTTCTTAGTTTTGTGTTTAATTGTATATTAATATCGTAATGCAGAACATCAATATATTTTTGATTCTGAGTAATATAGTCGTCGGGGTAAATTCTTGGAGTAAAAATAATTACCCAAAAAGTCAAAAATAAAGCTATAGAATTAAAAGTGTGTGATTTCAATATTAAAAAAAAATGAATTTAGTTGAAATAATTTTAATGTAAAAAAGAATTATGTATTTTATAATATAATAAAATTTATTATTTAGAAGATAAATTAAGTAATAACTTTAATTATTTACGTGTATAAAAAGGAGAAAAAATGACATCACCGGGTTCATCATTTTTGCGTGACACAGTGACAATGATTCTTGCAGGGGGACAGGGACAAAGACTTTCTCCGCTTACAAAATACAGAAGTAAACCTGCAGTTCCATTCGGTGGAAAGTATAGAATTATAGACTTTGCACTATCAAACTGCCTTAATTCCGGTTTAAGAAGAATTTATGTTTTAACACAATACAAATCGGATTCACTCACTCAACATCTTTATGAAGCCTGGAGTATTTTTAATCCGGAACTCCATGAATTTATTTATTCGGTTCCTCCCCAAAGAAAACTGAATAATGATTGGTATTTGGGTACGGCAAATGCAATCTATCAAAACAAGAACCTATTCGCATCGAACAGAAAAGTTAAATGGGTGCTTATTTTGGGTGGTGATCACATTTACAAAATGGATTATTTAAAATTGCTGCAATATCATTCAAACCAAAATGCTGATGTTTCAATTTCGTGCGTTGAAGTACCTCAAAGTGAAGCAAGCCGCTTCGGTATTGTAGGAACAAATAATAAATACGAGGTAGAATCATTTATTGAAAAACCTGATAACCCGCCGGAAATCCCGGGTTCACCGGGTAATTCTTTTGTTAATATGGGGATTTATGTATTTAACGCAGAGTTGCTAAGCAATGTATTTGAGGAAATGGAAAGCAAGAAAATAAAGACAGAAGATTTTGGTAAAGACATAATTCCCTATTTGGTAGATTCTAAAAGAAAAGTACTTGCATATAAATTTAGAGATGAAAACAAAAAGGAAAATCCATTTTGGCGTGATATAGGAACAATTGAAAGTTATCATGATGCAAGTATGGACCTTATCCGCGTTTCCCCGGAATTTAATTTATACGATATCGACTGGCCAATAAGAACATATCAATACCAATATCCTCCCGGAAAAACTGTTTGGTATGAGGGTAAGCGTGTCGGTGAAACTCTCAACTCATTAATTTGTGACGGAACAATTATATCGGGTGGACACGTTGAAAGATCCCTGATTGGACCAAATGTAAAAGTCAACAGTTACAGCCAAATACGTGATTCTATTATTATGAACAATTGCAAAATAGGAAGACACGCAAAAATAAAGAATGCAATAATTGATAAGAATGTAATTGTACCTGAAAATTATGAAATAGGATATGATTTAGAATTAGATAAAAAGAAATTTAAGGTTACTGAACGCGGCATTGTTGTGATCGCGAAAAATCAAGTGTTGGAATAAATGAGCCTGCTCTAAAAAGAAAAATTTGACCTTTTTAGATTCGGCTCATAGATATTTTTTTTATTAAACATTTAGCAACAATTTTACTTATTGAACTTGACGGCGATTTTATTAGTGATGTAAGCGATAAAATATTTTTCCTTTCTAACGGAATAATTAATGAGTTTAGGAATTATGGAGAATGAAAGGAAAATCCTGTAGTTAAGGAAACATATTTATAAGTTCGGAATTTTGTATTTCAACTTGAAGTTGATTATTTTATTTTTAAACTAGTAAAAAAATGATTGCAAGAGTATATATAGATACTTCGGTAATTGGCGGTTGCTTCGATGATGAATTCCGTGAGTGGTCTAATTTGCTGATGGATGAAATTAGTAAAGGAAAGAAAATAGCAGTTGTTTCCGATATTACATATAGAGAAATTGAATTAGCTCCCGAATTTGTTCAACAAAAACTATTTAATTTACCTGGAGATTTTGTTGAAAATATAACTACTGATGACGAAACGGAATTTCTTGCTGGACAATATGTAAAGTTAAAAGCAGTTACTCGGAAATATTATGAAGATGCTTTACATATAGCAAATGCAACTATTAAAAAAGTTGATGTTGTTGCAAGTTGGAATTTTAGACATCTTGTTAATCTGGATAGAATTAGAAAATATAATGCGGTGAATCTTAAAGAAGGATATTCACTTGTTGAAATTAGAACTCCGAGAGAAATTATAGGATAACAAATTATGAAAAAAACGGAAAAGAAATTAGATGCAGTAAAAATGATGCGTGAAATTAGAAACAAATTACACGAAGACTACGAAAAAAATCCAGGTAAAAGAAAAAAAGATTTAAAAAACGTACACAAAAAATACATGAAAAGAAAAACTGAATTGGTGTGAATTTTTGAAATATTATAAGTGGCTTAAAAAGTTGCTGAGTTACAACATATTTTAGAATACTTTATTTCTTTTTCATTGAAAAAATCTTTCCGTTATAACTCCACTTAAATCCTTAATATTAATATACTTTGAAATAGTGAAAAATTAGTACAACTGTTATAGATTGCCATTTCACTTATAAAATAATAATATAATAAATTTTAAACAGCGAATCCCCAACGAGGTAAACAGGAAATTCGCTCTATAAAATTATTTTTAAAAGTTCGCAGGTTTACAACAATATTCATAAATTTCTGAATATGAACGATACTATAAAAACAAGACTCAAAAATTTACCTTCAAACGCAGGTGTTTACCAATTTATTGACGATAAAGGTAAGGTTATATATATAGGTAAAGCAAAGAATCTAAAGAATAGAGTTAAAAGTTATTTCCACAAAAATGTTAACTCCGCCAAAACTCTTGCCATGGTAAATAAGGTAAATGATTTTGAACTGATTGTAACCGACAACGAAATTGAAGCCCTTGTACTTGAAAATAATCTCATTAAACAATATAAACCCAGGTACAATATTAACTTAAAAGACGACAAGTCTTTCCCGTTTATAAAAGTTACAAATGAACCGTTCCCAAGAATTTATTCAACGAGAAGAGTTGAAAGAGACGGATCGAGATATTTCGGACCTTACACAAGCGTAAAATATATGAAGGCATCTTTACGAATGATCAACCAAACTTTCAAAATTAGAAGCTGTAAGTTGAACATTACAGAAGAAAGTGTGAAAAAGAAAAAATTCAAAATATGCCTGGACTATCACATAAAAAAATGTAACGGACCTTGTGAAGGACTTGAAACACAAGCAGAATACAATGAAATGGTTGAAGAAGTTGTAAAAGTATTAAAAGGCAGAACGGAAAATCTTGTTGAAACCTTAACAAAAAAAATGGAATATGCAGTCGAAAATCTTGAGTTTGAAATTGCCGCTGAGGTAAGGGATAAAATTAAAAACTTAAATAGAATATTAGAGAAACAAAAAGTTGTATCGAATGATTATACCGACAGGGATGTTTTTGGCGTTTCTTATGAGGGTAATATTGCGGCGTGTTCAATTTTCATAATCAGAAGCGGAAAATTGATTTCTAAAAAACAATTAAATCTTAGCATAAAAAATAAAGCGGAATTTTCTGAAGTTTATTCATCTGCGATTAAATTTTTTTATGGTGAATTTGTTGAAGTTCCCCCGGAAATTATCTTAGAGACAGAACCGGCAGATTCGGAACTTCTTTCCAAATGGTTAAATGAAAGGTGTGAAAGAAAATTTAAATTCATCGTCCCCAAAAGGGCAAGCGAGTCACTTTCACTTGTTAAAATGTGCAGACAAAATGCCATACTTCAATTAAAAGAAATTCAATTACAAAAAATGAAAAAGCAGGGTAATCTCCCCTACCCATTATCAGCATTAAAAAGAGATTTAACTTTAAGTGCTCTTCCGCGTAAAATTGAATGTTTTGATATATCCAATACTCAAGGTTCCGATTCTGTTGCGAGTATGGTTGTTTTTGTAGATGGTAAACCGAAGAAAAGTCTGTATAGAAAATTCATTATAAAAAGTGTTGACGGTCCGGATGATTTTTTAAGTATGAGAGAAGTAATAAAAAGAAGGTATTCAAAATTAAAAGATGACGGAGAACTTTTGCCTGAGTTAATTATGGTTGACGGCGGCAAAGGACAACTTTCCAGTGCCGTTAGTGTATTAAAAGAATTGGGATTTAAGAACTACAACATTATCGGACTTGCAAAACGATTGGAAGAAGTTTTTGTCCCGGGTTTTTCCGATCCTATGTCAATTCCAAAAACTTCATCGGGATTAAAACTTTTACAGCAGGTTAGAAACGAAGCACACAGATTTGCAATTACATTTCACAGGCAACGCAGAAGTAAAAGGATCATTAATTCTGAATTAACAAGTATTAAAGGTGTTGGTGAAGCAACAGCAAAACAATTATTAAAGTCTTTCGGCAGTTTAAAAAAAATTAAAAGTTCCGACTTTAATTCTATCGCTGAAGTTGTGGGGAAAAGTAAAGCAAATATTTTAATCAGATATTTTAACGAGAACAGTTAACTTTTAAT
>DRJC01000280.1 GCA_011052365.1 Ignavibacteria bacterium | reverse complement strand
GCGGGATGCGGTCGTTATTTGGGTTATGTTGCCGATGAATTTAACGTTTCAATAAATGAAATGGGACCTTTAGCATTAGATGCGGAAAAAGAAGTTAACATTTGTTCTACTTGCACGGTCTTTGCCGGAGCGGAGATAAGAGAGCTGCTTAATGTCGGCGAACGGCGGGAAGATATACTTGCCGGTTTGCATAGGGCTATTGTTATAAGGGCAATGTCTTTAATCGCAAGGTCCGGCGGGGTTAAAAATGAGTTTACATTTACAGGTGGTGTTGCCAGAAATCAAGCCGTTTTAAAATATATAATCGAAATGGTAAAAGATAGTTACGGCAACGATTTAACAATTAATATCCACACTGATTCAATATTTATGGGAGCTTTGGGCGGAGCAATGTTTGCCAGAAGAAATACGGCTGCAAAGGTTCCGTTAAATTAAAATTAATTATAATAATATGAACAAGAAATTATTGACACTTGGCATTGACGTTGGCGGAAGTTATATAAAAACTATTCTAATGGATTTTAGTAACAATTCTGAAATCTTGGACAAGCGAATAGAAAAAATAAGAAAAAGAAATCCTGTTACGGTTTCTAACGAACTTATTAATACCGTATTGGAGTTTAATAAGATTAATTTTGAAGACATTTCTTATCTCGCTTCTACCGGCGAAGGTGAAATGGTTGAAAGAAAAACGGGGCATTTCTACAGTATGACAACACACGCAAAAGGCGGAATTTTTCTTTCACCCAACGCAAAAACCGTAGTAGATCTCGGTGCTTTATTTGTAAGAGCAATTAAAATTAATAGCCAGGGGAAAGTCCTCAATTATAAAATGACAGGACAATGTGCTTCCGGCTCGGGACAATTTATTGAAAACATCTCCCGTTATTTAGGCTTGGCTATTGATGAAGTTGGCGATATTTCTGTTAGCGCGACTAACCCGGAAACCCCTTCCGGCATTTGTGCAGTGCTGGCTGAGACGGATGTAATTAATATGGTTTCGAGAGGTATTACCACACCAAACATAATTAAAGGAATTCATTTATCGGTAGCAAACAGAGTAGTGAGATTATTATCATCATTAAAAGCGGAATCTCCCATTATGCTTACCGGCGGAATGGCAATGAACAAAGGAATGGTTCAGGCGATAGAAGAACTTGCAAAAGAAAACAAATATAATTTTGAAATTCACACACACCCAAATTCTATCTATGCGGGTGCATTAGGGGCTGCTCTTTGGGGCGGTTATAGATATTTAAAACTTCACAAAAAAATGGCGGTTGTTAATGATTGATAATTCTTAATTTAATAAACAGCTAATCAATCATAAAATTAAAATTATGGGAAATGATTCTTTTTTTTCCAATCAAAAAGATAAAAATGTACTTGAGTGTAAAAAGCAATTGGGTAAGGTTATTCCCAATATTGCTTTAATGCTTCAACAAAGTGCAGAAAAATTTGCCGAAAAAACTGCGTTTCAAGATAAACACAACGATAAATATGTCGGAATATCCTGGACTCAATTTTATAACAATATTATAAACATTTCATATAATTTAAAACAGTTCGATTATACTAAAGGAGACAAGTTTGTTATCTTTTCAGAAAACAGGCTTGAAATGCTTGAGTTTGAACTCGCCGTAATGGCTTCGGGTGGCGTTGCCGTTCCAATCTTTTTTAACTACAATAAAGAAACGGCGGAACAGCTTATTCTTCATACCGACGCCAAGTATCTCGCAGTAGGCGGAAATACTCAATTAGAAAAAATCGACAACAATCTCCCGTTAAAACAAATATTTACTTTCGATTCTTTTGATTCTATTAACTCCAACACTCTTAGTAATCATAAAAACATCAGCGAGTTTAAAACTCTTTTATCTAAATGTAATGATGAGAATTTTACTTTATCTTTTGAAGCCGCACCCGGAGATATATGCTTAAATATGTACACTTCAGGCACTATGGGTCATCAAAAATGTGTTCAGTTAACACATAAAAATATTTTGTCTCAACAAGCAGCTTTATCAATTTTATGGAATCTAAATGAAAACGACAGGTTTCTAAGTTTCTTACGCTGGCACCATAGCTTCGGAGGAATATTTGAAATTTTTAATGCTTTATATAACGGCGCTACTTTGTCTCTTGAATCAAGTCTTGGATTAAACCCTGTTGAAATATTAGAAAATTGGAAACTTGTAAAACCAACTATCTTTTTCAGTGTCCCGATAATTTATCAAGCTCTGGTTGATATGATTATTGACGATAAAGAAGCAAAGGAAATGTTTTTTCATCCTGAACTTAAATTTGTCTTTACGGCAGCAGCACCTCTTCCCAAAAGAATATCGGATGAATTTGAAAAAAGGAATATACCCGTAATTGAAGGTTGGGGATTAACGGAAACATCACCTTGCTGCACACTTACGGATCAGAATTTAAAAAGAGAGCCAGGCGTAGTGGGTTTTCCCATGCCCGGAATTAAATTAAAAATTGCCGATGACGGAGAAATTTTGGTAAAAGGACCAAACGTGATGGTTGGCTATTATAAAAATGATAAAGCCAACGAAGGCATATTTACAGAAGACGGCTGGTTCAATACAGGTGATGTGGGCGAAATAACAGAAGGCGGTTTAAAGATAATTACACGAAAAGACAGAATTTTTAAACTTATGAACGCAGAAAAAATAGTTCCGACAAAAATAGAAAGTAGTATAACAGGAAAATGCAATTATATTTCTTATGCCTACGTTGCAGGAAGAGGTAAAAAATATCCTGTAGCAATATTATTTCCCAACCGTAAATTATTAAATAAAAGTTTAAACGGTTTTGATAAAGAGTTTGAAAACTGTAAATATCCGAAAACCCTAAAAGATTTATCCAATTGTTTACAACACTGTTTAAACGATGTTAACTGCGGAATAAAACAAAAGTTTTCAAGAATCGATACGGCTATGCTGATAGACAGTGAGCTTTCCGTTGAAAATAAAACATTAACACCATCACTAAAACTTGCACCGAATAATGTTAAAGAAGTTTATAAAGCATATATAGAAAAATTATATGATTCCGATACAAAATTAAAAGAAGAGGTTTATATAATTCCTCTAAATAATTTAAGTGATTAAATAACTTATTTATATGTATAAAATAAAAACTATATCTCTGTTAAAAGAAACAATGCAAAATTATTTTTCCGATTTAGGTAATGGGGAAAATAAAATTGCTTGGTGTTCAAGTGCAGGACCTTCCGAGCTTTTAAGAGCTTTTAATTTTAAAGTATATTTTCCTGAAAATCACGGGGCTTTGTTGGGAGCAACAAGAACAGCGGGTGATTATATTCCCGTAGCTACAAAACTTGGATACTCAAGTGATATTTGTTCTTATTTAACCGCAGACATAGGAGCTTACTTAAGCAAAACATCCCCGCTTTTAACACACTACGGGTTAAAAGAAATTCCGAAACCGGACGTCATTGTTTACAACACGAATCAATGCAGAGAAATCCAGGATTGGTTTTCTTTTTATGGAAATGAATTTAACTGTCCTGTTTTGGGAATACAACCGCCAAGGTATTTAACGGAGATAACCAAATCGGATATTGAAGACGTATCAAACCAATTTAAAAATATGGTTCCAACCTGCGAAAATGTTTCGGGTGTTACATTCGATTTGGACTTATTCAAAGAAACTTTAAAGTTAAGTAAAGAAGCCACACTGTTGTGGAAAGAGGTACTGGAAACCGCTAAAAATTCACCGGTACCGATAAGTTTTTTTGACAGCACTATTCACATGGGACCGATTGTTATTTTAAGAGGAACACAGCAAGCAATAAAATATTACGAGGTTTTATTAAATGAACTGAAGGATAATATCAAAAACGGTAGGGGAATATTAGAACCGGAATTGTGCCGGATATATTGGGATGGAATGCCAATTTGGGGCAAGCTAAAAAATCTTTCCAATTTATTTATTAAAAATAAAACCGCTGTTGTTGCATCAACATATTGCAACAGTTGGGCTTTTAATGATTTTGACGAGAACAATCCTTTTGAATCCACAGCTTTGGCTTATACAAATATATTTATTAATAGAAGCGAATCAGTAAAGCTTGATATGATAAAATCATTTGTAAAAGATTTCAGAATAGACGGTGTGATTTTTCACGAAGCTAAAACTTGTTTTAATAATTCCAACAGCAGTTTTGGAATGCCGTTGCGTTTGAAAAAAGAAACGGGTGTTGAAACGCTTGTAATAGAGGGTGATTTGTGCGACTTGCGATTTTTTTCAGAGGGACAAACCACAACAAAAATAGAAACATTTATTGAACAAATTATTTAAATAATTATGAATGATAATAAATATAAAATAGGTATAATCGGTTTAGGTCCTGTCGGACTTATACTTGCATCGCATTTTAAAGAAGCCGGTTGTCAAGTC
>DRJC01000279.1 GCA_011052365.1 Ignavibacteria bacterium | reverse complement strand
CTTATTCCATCTTTTTTATAATAATTATCTACTATAACTGACCATGGTATTTTTTTGTATGTTCCATCTTTTCCTGCACAATATCTGTCATCTGTATAAAAACTAATCATCTCTCCTTCATCGTTAAAATTAAAAGTCCCACTTACCTTTATGCCATTATATGTCAAAGTTGCTTTAGCATTATTATTATCAACTGTTTCCCAGTTTATATAATCTTGTAACGCGTAAGTTGGTATAATAAATGTTTCCGACAAAACAGTTACTAATGCAGATTTGTTCATTTCTATTCCTTTTGCATCAGCTACTGTAAATAGCTTTAAGAGCTTAATAAGCATATTACCCTTTCCATTTTGGTATATATCTCGAGCTTCAAAAGGGAAAACACCTAAAATATTATTTTTCAAATAAACAATTCTCGTTGGTTCAGAAACCGAATTATATTGATGGCAGTTCAGTCTCATCCATTTGCTGTTTGGTGCTCTTTTAAAAATAATATTTCCCCATTCGATTTTTGCATTAATCATTTTTACTTTGCCAATATAACCGCAATATCTAAAATATCGTTGAACAGGTTTCGGCAAAGTCGCAATATCTTTTTCTTTTATGGTTTCTGTTGGAAAGTCAGAATGCTTTTCAATATCATTTTTGATTTCTGATAAATAAATATTTTTCAGTGAACCATAGCTTGTCATCATGAGTATTCCTATTATTATTTCTTTTCTAATTCATTTACAAATCTTACAATTGCATCATAATCAATCTCTGATATGCTTTCCACAGCACCCGAGATTTTCTTAACAAGAATTCTTTCAAAAAAATTCATTTTATCTAAATTATATTCATAACCTATCTTCAAAATATAGAAAAGAATGATTTTGATAAAGATGAAATTATTAATATAATAAATAATTTTGTATCAAAAGTAGCAGAGCAAAATCCTAAACTTGTAACTGCCTATCTGTTCGGATCTTTTGCAAAAAATAATGAAAGATCTGAAAGTGACATTGATATAGCCTTATTCATTGACGACTTAAATGATGAAGAAAGGTTTGATTTACAAGTTCATTTGATCCTGCTGGCAACAGAATTTGATATTAGAATTGAACCCCACCCATTTTCATATTCCGATTTTAAAAATGGTAATCCGTTTGTTTTGGAAATAATAAATACTGGAATTGAAATAAAACCAAGAACTCCCAACACTGTGTAACCTCCATCAAAATAGATGGTTGCTCTAACCGTTTGTCAAAATCCATTTAATTCACAAGACTAAACGGTAAAAATTTAAAGTAAACTAAGGCAGAGATTAAATCTCCTTTATGAATGTTCATCTTATAAAAATGATCAGTTAAATGTTTATCCTATTTCAAAGGTTGAGTAATATATTTTTTGAAATAAACTTCAATCAGATGTCCGATCATTTCTCCTGCTGTTTTGTTGGGAACAATACTGGTATTAATAATTAAATGATAGTAATGGGGATCGGTTATATCCTTGTTAAAATAGGTCTTTATATATTGGTTCCTATCGGAATCTTTTTTCATAATATAATTTTCTGCTTTGTCTCTTGGTACATCAAGTATATTTTGGATCCTTCTTATCCTGTCATTTAAGTTCGCTATTAATCTTATGTGCAAAGTGTTGTCTAAATTTGCTGTTATAATACTGCCTCCTCTTCCTACGATAATAGAATTACCTACTTCAGCTAACTGTAATATGGTCTCGGATGTTTTGTGAACTAGAGACCATTTGGTCGGTTGTTTACTAAGCAATTCTATTATAAAAGATTTTATATGCGAATATCTGTCTTCGCTCATTAATTCTGCTAACCTTTGTGGTAAATGATGATGTCGTAGAACTTCTTCAATTAAATTATGATCGAAAGCAGCCCATTGTTGTGAGGGAAAAATTTTGTTTTCTTCAATGTATTTTAGAAGATGCTCGCAAACAGAATTTACGCCCGCACCGGCTTCTCTTGATATAGTTATACAAGGGTGAAATGAATTTTGTTCTCTCTCTCTTTGTAGATCCTTATACCTGGATTCAATATATAAATGTGCTTTATAAAGTTTACCGGAAAAAAGAATTTTATCTGTTTCTGTTTTAGATTGTGTTGTCTTTTCATTCATCTTTTAATCTCTCCATATATTTTGATTAAGGCAAATTACAATTTTAAAAAATAAAATCAATATTTTTATCATAAAAAAGTATGCAATATTGCATAAAAAATAGTTCAAAATTATTGTAAATTACACAGTTATTAAATTTCATTTACGAAATTAAAAAGATTATTGATAAGTAAAATCAAGGGAATATTAAAATGAGCACAAGAATAGAAACCGATAGTATGGGTAAAATAGAAGTACCCACAAATAAATATTACGGCGCTCAAACAGCACGGTCATTAAAGAACTTTAAAATCGGGGGAGAAAGATTTCCGCGCGAACTTATAAGAGCATTCGGTATATTAAAAAAAGCTGCGGCACTAACTAATAAAGAATTAGGAATCTTAAGTTCAGATAAATTAGAATTAATTGTAAAAGCTGCAGATGAAGTAATAGATGGACAATTAGACGAACATTTTCCCCTGGTTGTTTGGCAGACAGGTAGCGGCACCCAGACAAATATGAATGCAAATGAAGTGATCTCAAATAGAGCAATTGAACTTGCAGGCGGAAAAATGGGGAGCAAAACACCTATTCATCCCAACGATGACGTTAACAAAGCACAGTCATCAAATGATACTTTTCCAACTGCAATGCATATTGCTGCGGTTGAAGAAATACACAGAAGACTCATCCCGATGGTTACAAAACTTAGGGATGCTCTTCAAGAGAAATCCGAAGAATTTAAAGATAATATCAAAATCGGGAGAACACATTTAATGGATGCCACGCCCCTTACGTTGGGACAGGAATTCTCCGGTTATGTTCAACAGTTAACAAACGGTTTGGAGAGAATAGAAAGTGCTTTACCTCATCTGTATGAAATTGCACTTGGCGGAACGGCAGTAGGGACGGGACTAAACACACATCCGGATTTTGCTGTTAAAGCTGCCGAAAAAATTGCTGAACTTACCGGTAAACCTTTTGTAACAGGTAGAAATAAATTTGAAGGACTTGCTGCGCACGATGCTTTAGTTGAATTCAGCGGAGTATTGAAAACACTTGCTGCTTCCCTGATGAAAATTGCCAACGATATAAGATGGCTTGGTTCTGGCCCAAGATGTGGCATCGGAGAACTTAATTTACCTGCTAACGAACCGGGTAGTTCTATTATGCCGGGCAAAGTTAACCCCACACAAGCAGAAGCAATAACTATGGTCTGCACCCAGGTTTTTGGAAATGATGCTACTATAAATTTTGCGGGTGCCAGCGGTAATTTTGAATTGAATGTTTTTAAACCTGTAATAATATTTAATACTTTACAATCAATTAGATTAATAGCCGATGCTTGTGAAAGCTTTACGGATAATTGTGTTGTCGGAATTAAAGCTAATGATGAAAACATACACAATAATCTTGTAAATTCATTGATGCTGGTAACAGCGTTAAATCCTGTGATTGGTTATGATAATGCAGCTAAGGTTGCAAAAAAAGCTTTTGCCGAAAAGACCACGTTAAAAGAAGCTGCTGTCGGTTTAGGATTATTAACTGCTGAAAAATTTGATGAAGTTGTGAGACCGGAAAAAATGATAGGTCCGAAAGAGTAAACATTAAAATATATTTTGAAACAACCATTATTGCTTAAAGCATAAAGGGAAAGTTTTTGACGGTATAATAAGTCAATGAATAACGGTATGGTTAAAAACCTATTATAAATTTAATTCGCTTTTTGAGAAATTGGGAATTTAAATAAATGAAAAAGTTAATTTCTGTATCAATTTTATCTCTGATTTTATTTCCGGGTTTTCTTTGCAATGAAGACATTCAAACTCAAACAGGTACTGTTGTTTATGTTGGCGTTGAAGGAGGATTTTACGGAATAAACGCTGATAACGGCGAAAATTATGACCCTACAAATCTTTCCGATGAATTCAAAAAGGATAGTTTAAGGGTTTCATTTGAATATAAATTGAGTGAAAACCAAATAAGTGTCCATATGTGGGGAAAGATTATCGACATTGTAAAAATAGAAGCTATAAAAAATCAAGAACTTATTCTTAAAAATTAAAGGTATTGTTTGTTGAATTGGAATGGAATGCTATCACTTTTGGTAGCCAGCATGGAATTATTGTTTCTTGTTAACTTACTAATCTTTGCTGAAAAGAATAAGTTAAATCTAATTGCCGAATTACTGATTTTTATATTAATGCTTTACCAGTTCTTAGAGTTCATTATTTGTAGAACAGGAACAAATAATTCTTGGATAATTTACATAGCTTTTTCTGTTATTGCATTTTTACCTCCCTTAGCTCTTTTATTTGTTCTTAAAATTAAAGGTTTTAAAAGTAAATTTTTTAAACTGATTTTTCTTCCACCCTTATTTTTTACGATTTTTTATTTATTTCAGATAAACGATTTTCACCTGATTGAATGCACATCCTTCTATTCAATTTACCAATATCCTTACGGAAATTTGTATGGATTCTTTTATTATGTCCCGATTATTGCATCAATTATTTTCTTGATAAACGAGATATTAAAAAATAGGAAAATAGAAATAATAGCCGTATTAATCGGGTTTCTTATTATATCATTTCCTGTGCTTTTGGCATTCATTTTAAAAATGTTTGGTGACGAACGTTTAATTACCGCAATAGTTAGTGTCACGTGTAAAACAGCCTTCCTTTTTGCTCTCGCAATTTTTTATTTTGCTTTAACCAACAAAACAAAAAAAGAAAATGAATGAATGTATTTTAAATATTTATCTAATTATTAATAATAATTTTGTTGAAGAATTTAGAGCTGTTAGTTACGTAAAAGGTGGAAATGATGACGAAAAAATTAAACACCTAAAAAACAGGGTCAATGAAGATTTTGAAAAGGCAATTAAATTTGATGCTCCGCAGGATAAAAAAGGTAACTTTATGACTTACAATAAATTTTCAAAGTTAGAAAAGAGGGGAAGACATTTTGAATTATTTGAAGATATTTTTTCAAGCTTTGATGTTCCGGAACACCCGCTTGTTTGTGTTACTCCTGTAGTAGATGGAAAAATACTTAACGAAACCTAAACATCATCTAAAATATCGGCAAGTGATTTTTCAATTGCAGATTTAAGCTCTCTAATATTTACGGGCTTTTTAAATATATATTCAACACCTAATTCTTCATAATCATTAATTGCGTATTTATCTATGTTATAGCTTAATACAATAAACGGCGGTTTTATTTTTAATTCCGATCTATTTACTTCTTTAATTAAGTTATAACCGTTCATTTCCGGCATATCATTTTCTGTAATTACCAAAGCCGGTGTGTTTGTCAGTATAAAATCCAAAGCTTCTTTACCGTTTGAAACAACAAATGTTTTGTAATCAGGTGTGATATTACCTAGAATTTTAGTATACAGAATCGAATCGGTTTTATTGTTGTCCACAAGTAAAATGTTTTCCGATGCAACGGGTAATGTAAAAATAAATTCAGTCCCAAGTCCGTAAGTACTTTCAACTCTAATATCGCCGCCATGTTTATTTATTATTTCTTTTACTAAGGAAAGACCCAAGCCGCTGCCTTTTTCACCCTTTGTACCTTCGGATGTATATTTTGTATCTACATTAAATAGCTTGTCAATATTTTCTTCTTTAATTCCAATGCCATTATCTTTTACAGAAAATTCAATGAACCTTGATTTTTCATAAGGGCGTTTGGAAATTATAATTTGTCCGTCTTCGTTTGTAAATTTTATTGCGTTTGAAAGAAGATTATTAAATACCTGTTGTATCAAATCTTTATCTATAAATACGTGTGTATCTTCCTCAATTTTTTGAACTAATTTAATATTTTTTTGCAGTGCTACACCTGACATTAAACTTATTGATGAATTAATAATTTCTTTAATATTATATCTATCCGGTTCAAAACGGACCCTGCCTGTTTGTAGTCTTGTCCAATCCAGCAATGAACTAACTAACGCCAACATTGAGTTTGAAGAGTCTTGGATATATTTTATATATTGTGTTTTTTCTTCTGCACTCAACTCCTTATCATTTAAGAGTAGATCAGTAAAACCCACAATCGAACTGAATGGTGTTCTTAAATCGTGAGATATAATTGAAATAAACCTGTCCTTGGTTTCATTAAGTTTAATTAATTTATCGCTGGATTTCTTTAACTCTAATTCAGCTTTTTTCCTTAAAGAAATATCACTCACCAAGCCATATAATTTTTGAATTTCTCCTTTAGAATTTCTTACAATGTTCAGTTTGTTTCTTACCCACACAACGTTACCTAACTTACTTATCAAGCGAAACTCAACTTCACCTGAAACTTGAATATGACTTTTAAATAGATTTCTTATTTTCTTTTTAACTTCTGCAAAGTCGTCCGGATGAATAATTTTTAACAGCATTTTCGTATCTGTAAGAAATTCGTCTTGGGTGTAATGAGTAATTTTTTCAACCGATGCCGTATAGAAAACCGGTCTTAAACTGTTTCCTATTTTTTCGTATGTGTATAAAAAGTCATCTATGTTTTCGGTTATATTTCTATATTTTTCTTCCGATCGTTTAATAATTTCCTGTGAGCGTTTTTTCTCTGTTATATCTCTGACTATCATAACCAAATATTTGATGTTGTTAACATCAAACACCGAAGCAGAAGCTTCACAATAAAAATTAGTTTTATTTTTTAGCCTGGCTAAAAATTCAAACTTTGTATATAATTTATTACCACTCTTTATTAATTTTAAGTATTCACCAACTTTTTCCGAATCTTTTTCGTCGGTTAACGATAAAAAGTTTAATTCTAAAAGATCCTTTCCGCTTTCATATCCAAAAATATTGGCAAAAGAAGTGTTGACTAATTCGAAATGATTATCTTTTATTAAAGCAATACCATCATTTGATGTATTGAAAATTGAACTAAAAAGCTGCAGCTCTTTATCAACCGCTTCTTTAGAGGTTATGTCGGTGAAATAACAGTTGTAATATTTCATTTTTAAATTATCATCAAGTATAGGATAAAATTTGATAATAAATTTTACTTTATTTTCACCACCTGTTAAGAAGGGAAGTTCGACTACGGTTGTTGAATTTTTATCCAACGATTTTATATTAAAATTATCCGAGCCGAAAGAATCAAAATCAATAAAATCATTTATGTTTTTCCCTAATATTTCATCTATAGTTAAGGATAATGACTTACAAAACATTTTATTTACATAAATAAAAACACCGTCTTTATCTATGTTGCAAATGCTCTTATCTGTATTGGCAACAATGTTCCTGTATTTTTCTTCCTCAATTTTTAGTTGATCATATTCATTTACCCAAGTTGTTACATTTGTACAGAAAACAAATACCGAATCTTTTTCATCACCGGTAAATGCAAATTTAGCTTCAATGGTTTCTTTTTGTCCTTCTTTTTTATAAACAGTAATATTTTTGGTTATGGTTTCATTTTCTTTTAATTCTTCTATTAAAGCTTCAAAGTATTCGAGATCAAAAAGTCCCAACACACGTCCAAAGAATTTGTTATAAATTTGACTTTTGGTATAACCGAATAATTCTTCGGATGATTTATTCCAAAAGATTACTTTACCTTTTAAATCAACTGTAAATACAGCATCAATTACAGACTCAGCCAAATGTTGGTAGTTAAGTAATTCTTTTTTCTCAGCATTCAGAACATCAATATTTTTGTTAAGATATTCACTTTGTTTTTTAAGCTTGTCGATTTGTTCTTTTAGTTTTTCTTTTTCTTCTTTGAATAATTCTTTTTCAGCTTCTAATTTTTCAGTCTCTCTTTTTAACCTTTTCGTTTCGGTAATCTTATCTGAAATATCTTGTATTGAAATAAAAATTAGTTTGATTTGTTCTCTTCTGTCAAAGAAAGGATTTATTACTGTTTGTAGTATTGAACTACCGTTTTGAAAACTAAATGTAACTTTTTCTTTAGTTCTTTTTAGTTCATTTATAGCAGGCTCAAATTTATCTGAAAAAGTATTTAAAGCTGAGACAGTTAATTTTTTGTTACCTGATAAATCAATATAAAAATCCTTTAACCCTCTACCGAATGTATATAATATATTACCTGTTGTATCTGCAATTAAGTGATAACCCTCTTGAGAATTAATAAAATTTTGTAAATAGCTTGAACGAATATTTTCTTCTTGCTGAGTTTCTAAAAATATTTTAGAATCTTCAAACAAAAGAATGCCTCCGGCAAATTGATCATATTCCCAAATAGGTGCACCCTTTACAATTAATTTTATGGAATAGTTATCAATTCCTTTATGAGTTTTTAATTCTCTTTCAAAGTAATTTCCGTCGGATAGAGATTTTATTTCGTCTACTAATTTATTATTGTAATCTGAAAATTCAGATATAATATTTTTACCAAAAAGATTTTGGGACTTTAAATTATATATGTTCGCAAACTTTAAATAGCTATCATTGATATAATCTATCTTCCAATCGGAAGAGAACGTTATTATTCCAATAGGTGCCTTATCAATAACATTAGATAAGTAACCTTCACGGGTGAGGGCACGTAATTTTTCTGTAGTTTTTCCCATTTTATACTAAACTTATGTAAATTTACAAAGATTACTGCAACAATCGTACTACAAATATTTAGAGATAAAATTTCACACTAATAAAATGTTAATCGTCATTATATCAGTAGAAAAATTTATCAGAAAACACTAATTACTGCTTGTTTTCAAATCTTTCTAATATGAAGCACTCAAAATTTTTTCCTTTGTACGCCAAAATGACATAAGGAAATTGATTTAATTTTCATTATAAATTGTCTCATTGTGAATGTTTTTTTCAATTTATCTTAAATTGAAAAAAAATTAAATTTCTTTATGTCTTTAATAACAAATTTCCCATCTTACATTTCAGGTCTTTTCTTTGTCTGTAGACATTTTCCAAACCCAATCAATCTTATCTTTTTTATATTATAAAAAACCATTCTTTGAAAAAATTGTTTCACATCTTTGTTATAAATATTTCTTTATAATATCATTTTACTTTTTTATTTTGACCGAAATTTATAGAAGGTATTATTAAAATCAAATATAAAATGATACTTAATTTATTTGTAAAAAAACACTTCATGTTCATTCAGAATTTAATTCTATAAATAAGAATAAATTATGTTTTAACAGGGGCAAAGTATAAAATTTCAAATTATGAAATAATGAATATAAATTTTGTAAATTTATACCATAAAGTCTACATAAAAATTATATGTTATATTTATTTGAAATTATAGGCAAAAAAACCCTAAATTTTTTCCAGGAAATCGGTCAGGTATTCAATCTATTTTGGGGAATGATAAAAAGCTTTGCACAAATTGCCAAAAGTAGAAAATTAATTTTTTTTCAAATGGAACAAATAGGTGTTAACTCACTTCCACTTGTTCTAATTATAGCAGTATTTACGGGAGCAATTGCTGCCTGGCAGGCAGCATATCTATTAAAAGGGATTGCTCCATTGTCATTGCTTGGAGGAACAACAAGCCGTGCTATCATTACTGAACTAAGCCCAGTTCTTACAGGTATTGTAATTGCGGGTAGAGTTGGTGCTTCAATAGCAGCAGAACTTGGAACTATGAAAGTAACAGAACAGATTGATGCTCTTGAAACAATGGCAATTAATCCTATCAGGTACTTAGCTATGCCCAGATTTTTAGCATCGGTTTTAGTTATGCCCATACTTGTAATTTTTGCTGATGTTATTGCCGTTGCGGGTGCGTATATTGTTTCAAATTATTTTTTGGGTGTATCATTTAATGTTTTCTTTCAATCAGTGAGCAGATTTTTTCATTTTTCTGATTTTATTGCAGGTTTAATAAAGGCTGTAATTTTTGGAGGTATTACGGCTTTGTTAGGATGCCATATTGGTTTTAGAACAACAGGGGGAGCAGAAGGTGTCGGTAAAGCAACTATTCGTTCATTTGTACTTTCAGCCGCATCTATTTTGATATTAGATTATTTACTATGGATGTTGCTTTTTTAAAATATTTTTTTTAAAAAGGTATTGATTATTTGCCATGTAAATATTAAGTTGCAGTTGCTGGGATTCATTAAGAACTACCCCCCCTTAATGGATCTTTCGGATGCCCGGTAGCCCTCCACCGGGCACATTTTTTTTGTCTTGCATAGAAATTTTACATGTCACGACAATAAACCATAAAAGAAGAGGCTACTATGGAAAAACTTCAATATGATATAAAAAAAAGAACACATAAAGTTGAATTACCCAAGGAATTGGGATTTGGTAAATTATTCACCGATCATTTTTTTGAAATGGATTACTCACCTGAAAAAGGATGGTATAACCCTATAATAAAACATGTTGAAAATTTATCTATTCATCCCGGTTCAATGTTTATTCATTACGGTCAGGCAATTTTTGAAGGACTAAAAGCATTCAAAACTGAAGATGGCAGAGTAACAATTTTTAGACCCCAAGCTCACATTAAAAGGTTAAATAATTCTGCTAAAAGAATATGTATTCCCAAAGTTGATGAAGAATTTTTATTGCACGCTTTAACCGAATTAGTTTCTATTGAGAGTGATTGGATTCCAACCGACCCTGGCGAATCATTATATATACGTCCTGTTATTTATGGTGCCGATCCTTTTTTAGGTGTAAAACCTTCGTCTAATTACAAGTTATTTATTTTGTTATCCCCTGTTGGTGCTTACTATACTGAAGGATTTAAACCGGTAAAAATTCTTGTTCAAGATGATTATGTAAGAGCAGTAAGAAAAGGATTAGGGGAATGTAAAACACCTGCAAATTATGCAGCAAGTTTACTGGCAGCTAAAGAAGCAAAAGAAAAAGGATTTACTCAAGTACTTTGGTTAGACGGCATCGAGCAGAAATATTTAGAAGAAGTAGGTACGATGAATATTTTTGTTGAATTTAAAGATGAAATTGTGACCCCCGAATTAAGCGGAAGTATTCTTCCCGGTGTTACAAGAAGGTCTGTAATCCAAATCTTAAAAGATAAAGGATTAAATATTTCTGAAAGATTGATAAGTATAGAAGAAGTTGTTGATGCATACAACAATGGTTCATTGGTAAGTTTATTTGGTACCGGAACAGCTGCAGTTATTTCTCCTATTGGATGGCTATCTTATAAAGGAACTGAGATGACATTTAATAACGGTCAGCCAAGCAAATTAGCTCAAGAGTTGTTCACGGAATTAAACTCAATCCATACATTAAAAATTGAAGATAAATACGATTGGATAGTAGAAGTTAATAATGAAGAAATAGAAGTATAAACCCCAAAATCATTTCGCTAAAAAAAAGACGCTTTTAAAAAGCGTCTTTTTGTTTTAAAACTAACCATAACCATCTTTTAAAAAAATATTTATTTGTCTCTTGACAAGTGCACATTTGTTCACTATCTTTATAGTAAACAAATGAGCACTATAATGAAAAAAGAATTAACTGAGAGACAACAAGCAATATTTGATTTCATACTGAAATTCAAAGAAATGAATGGATTTCCTCCGACATTGAGAGAGATTGGAAAAAATTTTGATATTGCTTCCACTTTTGGTGTTAAAAGGCACATAGATGCACTTGTAAAAAAAGGATATCTAAATGTCGAAAGTAATACAAGCAGGGGAATATCGATACTTTTTGAACAAAATTCCGTAACAACAAATTCAACATTAAATAATTCTATGGAAATTCCGATAATAGGACAGGTTGCAGCCGGAATACCAATTACCTCTTATGAGAATTTGGAAGGAACTGTTGTTATTGATTCCTCGTTTTTAAAAAGAGGACAGGGAGATAGTTTTGCTTTAAAGGTAAAGGGAGATAGTATGATTGAAGAGGGTATTTTTGAAAACGACCTGCTTTTGGTTACACCGCAACAAACTGCAAATAATTCAGATATTATAGTTGCAATGGTTGACGGAGAAGTGACGGTTAAAACATTTATGAAAAAAGAGGAAAGAATTAGATTAATACCGGCAAATAAAAACTACACACCAATAGAGATAAAACCGGAACAAGATTTCAGTATAATTGGTAAAGTAAAAGGAGTACTAAGATGGTTGAATTAAGAAATCATAAAAATACTAAATCGGAAATATTTATCACAGCTATAAAAGAAAGGAATGAAGTGCAGTTCCTTTATGAATTAAGAAACGTTTTGTTTCATCCGTATTATATATCAAAAGATAAATATGGAAAAAAAGTTTTGTACGGAAGATTATCAAACTCTCAGGTAATAGAAAAATTTGAATTTAAATATATGGCAAATATTAAAGTATTAAATAATAAAAAGTTTTCACCAATAATTCCAATAATGTCAATGGTAAGTTAAAAAGATGAGGTAGGATTATGATAAAAGAAGAAATAAAAAGTAAGCAAATAGATCTTTTGGTTGAAGAGTTTTGGAGATTGGGTTATCTAACAATAAGTAGAAAATTAGGAACATATTTACCGGAGCCACAAAAAGTTGGTAAATATTCTGTTGATGTTATTGCCAGGTATAATAAAAACCCTGCTATTGGTCTAACTTTAGATGATGAAGATGTGAATAGAACCGATTTAATGGAGATGATAAATTTTTTAGCAACAAGAAAAACCAGGTACACAAATAAAAGAGTTATGCTGTTTTTAGGTGTTGTACCTGACCACTATCAGAAAATAAGAATACTTTTAAGTTCGTTGGAAGACGATGTAAGAAAAAACATTAAGTTATTTAATTTAAATGAAAGGCAAGTTAGTCACAGGCATTTGAGCAAGATGCAAACCAGGTTGTTTGTATCTTAAAAAAAATGATTATTAACTCTTATATTCTTTATTGTTTATCAATTAGAATTTTACCTTTGTAGTTATTGGGGAATTACGCATTTATTTCAGCATTTAAAATCTTGACATTCAAACATCTTACCTTTAATTTTACACGCTTTAACTATATTTTCCCTTAATGATTTTTTTTAGGTTTTTAGTTGGCGTCAGATAAGAAAATATTTGATCAAATTAAGCTGTCTGGTGATATACCGGAACATATTGCCATTATAATGGATGGAAATGGACGATGGGCAAAAAAAAGGGGTTTACCGCGTGCTGCCGGGCATAAAAGAGGTGTTGATACAGTTAAAGAAATTACTGAAGATTGTGCTGAGCTTGGGGTTAAATTTTTAACTTTATATACATTTTCAACGGAAAATTGGAATAGACCCAAAGATGAAGTTTCAACATTAATGAGATTACTTCTAAAAAGTTTAAGAGAAAGAGTATCGGAACTAAATGAAAATAACATACGCCTAACAACTATTGGGGATATAGCTTCTTTACCTTATGCGGTTCAAAATGAATTAAGAGAAGCAATAGAAAAAACTAAGAACAATGATAAGATGATACTAAATCTTGCATTAAGTTATAGTGGACGTTGGGAACTAATAGAAGCCATAAAAAGTATAGGTAAGTTAATTTCACAAAATAAATTAACAGTTGATGAAATAAATGAAAAAAGCTTGAGAGAGCATCTTACCACTAAAGATATCCCTGATCCTGATCTATTAATAAGAACAAGCGGAGAATTTAGAGTAAGTAATTTTTTTCTTTGGCAAATTGCATATACTGAATTTTATATATCAGATGTATTTTGGCCTGATTTTAACAAACAACATTTAATAGAAGCCATAAAAAGTTTTCAAAACAGAGAGCGAAGATTTGGCAGAGTTAGCAATCAAATTAAAGTAAACTAAAAGGTTAAAGGCTTTAAGAATGCCCAAATACATACCTAACAGACGGTATACAATATTCATTCTTTTTATTCTTTTTTTATCTGTTGCTTCCTTGTTTGGACAGACAACAAAAAAAACATATAAGATTTTAGGTATTTCCGTACAAGGAAATAAATCTGCCGATGCTACCACAATTATTGCAAACAGCGGTCTAAAAGAAGGTGATGAAATATTAATCCCCGGCGATAAGACTATGAATGCAATTCGCCGACTTTGGAGCCTCAATATTTTTTCTGATATAAAGATTTTAATTGATAAACAAATGGGCGATGGTGTTTTCCTTCTAATAAAAGTGAAAGAATATCCCAGAGTCGAGAAAGTAATGTTTTCAGGGAATGATGAAATAAGTACTGAAGATATTGAAAATTTGGATAATTTTTTTAGGGGACAAATATTAAAACCCCAGGAAGTAGAAAGATTTAAAGAAAATATTATTAGACTTTATGCTGAAGATGGATATCTAAATGCCATAGTTAAAGCAAAATATTTTGTTTATTTTACTGCCGATACTTCTAAAGAGGGAATTACTGTTACCTGGAGAAATAAAAAAGATTTTGCCGATGAATATAAACTTGACTATGACTTTGATGACAAAAGAACAGTAAATCATTTAATCTCTAAAATTAAAGATAGAATCTTATTACGTTTTTTAATAACTGAAAACGATCAAATTACTGTAAGACATATTGAATTTACAGGTAATAATGCAATTGATTCGGATGTATTAAAAGGTGAAATGAGTGAAATAAGTGAAGCAAAATGGTGGAAATTTTGGAGTAGTGCTAAATATGATCCAAAAGGTTTGAAAAGTGATGAAAAAGATATAGTTAAATATTATATGAGCAAGGGTTATAGAGATGCCGAAGTATATTCGGATTCATTAATTTTTTCAAATAATAAAAAAGATGTTACTGTTCTTATAAATATTGATGAAGGTCCACTTTATCACATAAGAAATATTACTTGGGAAGGTAATACAATTTATAAGGATGCTTTGCTTGATGCAAGATTAGGCTTTAGTAAGGGTGATGTTTATGATTATGAAAAGTTAGAACAAAATTTAAAAGGTAATAAAACACAATCCGATATTTATTCTCTGTACTTAGATAACGGTTATTTAATGTTTAATTTAGATAAAACTGAGAAGAGAATTCCTGGTGATTCGATAGATGTTTCTATAAGAATGCAAGAAAAAAACAGGTTTAAAGTGGGCATGGTTAATATCGCCGGTAATACTAAAACAATGGACAATGTTATAAGAAGAGAATTATACACAATACCCAGCGATTATTTTAACAGAGGTTTGCTGCTCAGAAGTGTTCAGCAATTAGCTAATCTTAAATATTTTAATGTGCAAAAGCTTTATGGGCCGGAAGGGATATCTACCGGGCTTGCAAACGACAGTACCGTTAATGTGGGCTTTAATGTTATGGAAAAATCGAGTGATTTCTTAAACGCTTCAATCGGTTACAGCGGTAGTTTCGGTCTAAGCGGCTCCTTAGGTTTTACATTAACAAATTTTTCACTTACGCATCCCTTTGCATTAGGCGGCGGACAAATATTAAGCTTTAATTGGCGGTTTGGTGTAGGCAGTCTTTATCGAACTTTTACCCTGGGTTTTACAGAACCCTGGCTTTTTAATAGACCTACCCTTGTAGGATTTCAAGTCTTTGATACACGACAGCGGTTTGTGTATGACCTACGGCAAACGGGTGGCTCGTTAACTTATGGCAAAAGGCTAAAATGGCCGGATAATTTCTTTAATTTCAGGGCTTTATTTAAATATCAAAGAAATGATGTTATTTCCGGAGGAGGTTTTTTCAAGGAGGGTAAAACACAAGAATATACACTTGGCATAACTATATCAAGGAAAAATGTTGATAATCCCATCTTCCCGTCTTTAGGTTCTAATTTAGTTTTTGATGCACGAATTTCAGGTGGTCCTTTCCTACCGGGCAGTGTTGATTACTTTAAAATTAATTTTAAAACCGAATGGTATAGAAGGTTATTTAATTCAAACAGAGTTTCTTTATATACAACTGCTAATTTAGGTTACTTAAAAGAAATTGAAGCCGGAACTCCGATCCAACCTTTTGAATTTTATTTTATGGGTGGTAACGGATTAGTAATTGCAACTACACCTTTAAGAGGTTATGCTGATAGATCAATAGGTCCTCGGAATGTTAGGGGAAATGTAATAGGCGGAAGAGTGATGACAAGATATACTGCGGAGATTAGAGTTGCAGTTACTTTAGAACCAATTCCATTTTATTTACTTGCTTTTGTTGAAGCCGGTAATGTATTTAAAAATATTGAAAATACTGATCCG
Organism: Ignavibacteria bacterium; assembly: GCA_011052365.1. Classification (GTDB taxonomy): domain Bacteria; phylum Bacteroidota; class Ignavibacteria; order Ignavibacteriales; family Ignavibacteriaceae. Next base: position 5,015 of record DRJC01000279.1, on the reverse strand, counting down.
TTTAACTTAAGACGTTCTGCAGGCGTTGGTGCAAGAATATTAATAAACCCTGTTGGTTTAATTGGGTTTGATATAGGCTACGGTTTCGATAGAAAAATTGTCGATGGAATTGACCCTAAATGGGTATTTCATTTCCAATTTGGTAAAGGATTTTAATTATTTATTTTAAAAAAAATAATAGGTGAAAATAGTGAAAAAGAACTTAATGATAATAGCTGTCATTTTCTTATTTGTGACGGTAGGCTTTGGACAGGTAAAAATCGGGTATGTGGATTCCCAAATAATTCTGCAACAATTACCTGAAGCAATCAAAGCACAGGGAGATTTGGATGCTCTTACTAACAAGTGGAGTGCTCACATTGATAAATTGACAAAAGAGTTGCAGAATGAATATGCTAACTATCAAAAGAATGCAAAAAAATATTCAAAAAAGAAACTTGCAAGCGAACAAAAGAAGTTAGTTACAAAACAAAAAATTATTGACGATTTTAAAAAGACTAAATTCGGTCAGCCAAATGGTGAAATCTACAAAAAGAATGAAGAAATTTTTGGGCCTGTTAAAAAGAAAGTTTATGAGGCAATTAAAAAAGTAGCCAAAGCTGAAAAAATGCAATTTATATTTGACAAAACCGGTGATGCTATTCTATTATATGGTGATCCTAAATATGATGTTACTTATAAAGTTTTAGATAAATTAAAAACCGGTAAGTAAATTTCGATTTAATTTTTTTATTCTTGGTTCTTGTAATAAGTAAAATAGTTCTGACTAATTTATGCTTTATAAGAACCATTTATTTTTTAAATTAATCTTATAAAGTCAATTATAGAAAATTAGACTTGGATTATTGTCTGAAATAAAATGATATTTTTAATCCGTTAGCTAACGGATACCTTTTTATAATAGGCTCACTAATAAATCTTAAAATTGTTCTGAACTTTATATTATCTTTTTAAGCATGAATTATACATAAGAAATTCTTAGTTTATATTATTGATTCAAAAATATTTTACTCCTTTATCATAACATTAAACAAGGGCAAATAATGAAAAAATTATTTCCTGTAATCATTATTCTTTTAATAGTTCTATCAAGTTCTTTATCCGCACAACTAAAAATCGGTTATGTTGATTCTGAGACTATAATGCAAAAATTACCTGATGCACAAGATGCCCGTCAGAAACTTGATAATATGGTAAGCGGTTGGAGAACGGAATTAATAAAAATGCAAAGTGAGTTAAAAAACAAACAGGCTGATTTTGAAAAAAAGAATTTAATAATGTCTGAAAAAATAAAAAAAGAGAAGAAAGACGAACTGTTAAAATTAACACGTTCGATAGACTTATTCAGAACCAGGAAATTTGGAACAAGGGGTGAGCTTTACCTAAAACAAGACCAGCTGATGAAACCAATTCAAAATAAAGTGTTTACTGCTATTAAAGAGGTTGCAAAAGATGAAGATTTGGATTTTGTATTTGATAGAACTAGTGATGTTACTTTACTTTTTGCAAAAGAAAAATATGATATTACAAACTTAGTGCTTGAAAAATTAAAATTGGAATAGTAATTAATGGATATAAAAATATCACAACTTGCCGAGTTAATAAATGGGGAAATTGAAGGGAATCCTAATTTAACTATTACAAATCTTGCAAAAATAGACGAAGCTAAACAAGGAGATTTAACTTTTCTTTATCTCCCTTCGTATGAAAAATATTTTAAAACTACTAATGCATCTGCAATAATTATAAAACCGGATTTTCCTGAAGTAAGAGAGGATATTACAGTCATAAAGGTTAAGGAACCTGATAAAGCATTCGCTAAAATCATAATTAAGTATTTTACTTATGAATTAAATATTACAGGGATAGATGAAACAGCGTATGTAGATGCTGATGCTGTAATTGGAAATAATGTTACACTCGGTAAAAATGTGGTTATATCAGCAGGTTGTAAAATTGGAGATAACTCAAAAATTCTCCATAATACTGTTCTATTGGATAATGTTGAAATAGAAACAGATACATTAATCTATCAAAATGTGAGTGTGAGAGAAAATTCAAAAATAGGGAACAGGGTCATTATTCATTCCGGTACGGTTATTGGCTCAGACGGCTTCGGGTTTAATCCCGATGAAAATGGTGTTTATCATAAAGTACCTCAAATAGGAAATGTTATAATTGAAGACGATGTTGAAATTGGTTCAAATGTATCCATTGACAGAGGAGCGATTGGGTCAACAATTATTAAAAGAGGTACAAAAATAGATAACCTTGTTCAAATAGCTCATAATGTAGCCATTGGGGAAGATACGGTTATAGCATCACAAACGGGAATTTCGGGCAGCACTAAAATTGGTAATCATTGTATATTAGCCGGTCAAGTAGGTATTGTTGGTCATATAGACATAACCGATAATGTAATAATTTTAGCTCAGTCAGGCATTTCCAAATCAATTACAAAACCCGACAAATATTTTGGATATCCGGCAAAGGATTTACGAACAGCCTTGCGTTTAGAAGCACACATCAGAAATCTTCCTAATTACACGGAAAAAATTAAAAGCTTGGAAAAAGAGATGAAATCTTTGAAAGAAATTTTAAATAAAAAGAATAACTAAAACATATCAAACCGGCATATTTCAAGCACACTCACTCTATATTTATTGTATTTCAGCACTCATCTTACTATTTTGAAAAACCAATTTCATCCGTTTATTAATGATATTAGAACTAAAAATTAGGCTTTATAAATGTTAGAAAAACAGCATACTATTATTTCCTCAATTACATTAGAAGGAATCGGTCTTCACACAGGTACCTCCTGTAAAATGACTTTTAAACCGGCACCTGAAAATTGCGGGATTAAATTTATAAGAATAGACTTAAACGACAAACCTGAAATACCTGCAAATACCGATTATGTTATTGATGTATCCCGGGGAACAACTCTCGGTTTGGGCGAAGCTAAAGTCCACACCGTAGAACACGTATTGGCAGCAATTGTAGGGCTTCAAATAGATAATTTAATTATTGAACTTGATGGGATTGAACCCCCTGTGGAAGACGGAAGTTCTATGCCTTATGTTAAGGCTCTCCAAAAAGCCGGATTTCAGGAACAAGAGGCACCAAAAGATTATCTTATAATTGACAAAACCGTGATGTATCACAATGAAGATAATCAAATAGACATAGTAGCTTTGCCTTTAGATGATTACAGGTTAACGGTAATGGTCGATTATCAAAACCCTGCACTCGGCAGCCAACATACGGGATTATTCGATTTGGAGAAAGAATTTGTTAGTGAATTTGCCTCTGCAAGAACATTCTGTTTTTTAAGCGAAGTTGAAGAACTTACCGATACAGGTTTAATTAAAGGCGGTGATATCGATAATGCTGTTGTTATTGTTGACAAAGATTGTAATGAAGATGAATTAAAGGAATTAAGAAAGAAAATTGGAATTAAAGAAAAAGTAACGATCGGCAGCAACGGTATTTTAAATGATAAAGAGCTGAGATTTAAGAATGAACCCGTAAGACATAAATTACTCGATCTGCTCGGTGATTTAGCACTGATCGGTGCACCTATCAAAGCACAGATACTGGCAGCACGCCCGGGACATAAGGCAAATGTTGAGTTTGCCAAAAAAATAAGAAAACTCTACCAGCAGAAAAAGCTTGAAAAAAAATATCAACTCGTTAAAAAGGAAGGCGTAATTTTTGATTCCGAAGCTATACAAAAAATACTTCCTCACAGATATCCGTTTTTATTGGTCGATAGAATTGTTGAGTTGGAATTAGATAAAAAAGTTGTTGGAATAAAAATGGTTACTTTAAATGAACCTTTTTTTCAGGGGCATTTTCCGGGGAAACCAATTATGCCGGGTGTGTTGATTATTGAAGCAATGGCACAAACAGGCGGTGTTTTATTATTGAACTCTTTCGAAAATCCTGACGAAAAGCTTGTTTATTTTATGCAAATAAATAATGCCAAATTCAGAAAACCTGTAGTGCCGGGCGATCAGCTTTATATGGAAGTAAAATTAAAAAACAAAAAAAGTAAAATTGTAATGATGAGCGGACGGGTTTTTGTAGATGATGTTCTTGTTGCAGAAGCAGAATTTATGGCGGCTATAGTTGATAGAGAAGAAAAAGAATAATGAATATTCATTCAACAGCGATTGTCAGTAAGAAAGCAAAAATTGGCAAAAATATTCAAATTTCTCCTTATGCCATAATTGAAGATGATGTTGAAATTGGTGATGATTGTAATATTGGTCCCCACGTTGTAATATATAACGGGGCAAGAATTGGTAACAGAGTAACTATACATCAGGCTTCTTCCATCTCACATATTCCTCAGGATTTAAAATTTGATAATGAACACTCCCTTTTTTACGTCGGGGATGATACTAAAATTCACGAATATGTTACACTTCACCGCGGAACAAAAGAAACCGGTTTTTCAAGGATTGGTAAAAATTGTTTGTTAATGGCTTATGCACATGTAGCACACGATTCCGTATTAGGCGATAACTGTATTTTGGCAAATGGAGTACAAATTGCCGGTCACGTTGAAATTGAGGATTATGTAATTATTGGAGGGCTTACTCCCGTTCATCAATTTTGTAAAGTAGGGAAACACTCTATGATTGGCGGTGGATTTAGAATTACACAGGACGTCCCACCTTTTATATTAGCTGCTAATGAACCTTTAAAATACAGGGGACTTAATTTATTGGGATTAAAACGGAGAGGCTTTTCAAAAGAAGATATTAGTGTTTTAAAAAAAGCATATCAATATATATACAGCACTTCATTGAATATTACACAGGCTAAAGAAAAAATTATAAAAGAACTTGCAAACAATAATTCGGTAAAAGATGTATTAGCTTTTTTAGAAAGAAGCGATAGAGGTATAATCGGTAAATGAATTATTATTATTTAAATACCGGTACAAATAACGGGCAATACAATATGGATTATGATATCCATCTTACTAAAATTTGCAAACCCGG
>DRJC01000278.1 GCA_011052365.1 Ignavibacteria bacterium | reverse complement strand
TTTTAGGGGTTAATACTTTAATTTCAATTTTTTCATTAACACCCATATTTTGGAGCATTTTCTTTAAAGTATTTATGCTTTGGGAATATCCATTAGCTGTATCATGAGTGATTTTTAATGTGAACTTTTTAGCAGATTCTACATTTAATTGTTCGGCTTTTAATTCAGGATTTATTTCCCCCAATTTAGCAGTAGTTAGATTTTCTATATTATTTTTTTTCAGTGTTTTCTCATTTGCTCCAGGTACTACATCTTTTAAGCTATTACTTTCTGCGGGATTTTTTACTTCTTTGCTGTTAAGTTTATCAGAATTTTGTGAGAGTTCTGTGCCTATCAAAACATCATTGGCGGTAGTTGGATTTTCTATATTACTTTTTCTTAGTGTTTTCTTATTCGCTCCGGTTATCACATCTTTCAAGGTATTATTTTCTGTAGAGTTTTTTACTTCTTGACCTTTGAGCTTATCAGAACTTTGTGAGATTTCCGTATCTAACAAAGCACCAGGTGTTTGCACTTTATTATTAGTCATCTCCCCTAACTCAGAAGTAATTTCAATCTTCAAGTTTTCGCCACCAAGAGTAATATTTAATATTAAAGGTTCATTTGAATTAAGATGGCTTAATATTGTATTCTTGGCATTTGGATCCAACGGATAAATATTTTGACCGGAAACAGTTTTAACTGTTGCAGGGTCAAATGTATTTTTTTGAATAATCTTACCTGTGGGCAAACTATTCTGTTGCGTTAAAAGTCCAAATAATAGAGATGCTATTTTTTTAAGTTCTTTATCTAAAGAATCCTTACCTAAAGTCACTAATTTTTTTGAAAGTTTATTTTGACCACTTTCAGAATTAAATACTTTAATCAGTAATTGTTGCTTGTCGTTAAAATTTAGAGCAGCACTACTTAACAAGTTAAAATTTAAAGCCGGTGTTCCATTATTCCCCAAAGTGTTTATAAGATTATCACCAACCTTAATCTGATTATTTTCTTTTTCATTTTCAGTTGTGGATATGGCGGTTAAATTATTTAATGCTTCTGCATTTTTAAGATCAATCCCGTTTCCCGGTATGCCTCTAAATATTTTGTTTAAAGAAGCTGCTAAATCTATTTTAGAAGGAATAAGGTTTAATGAACCTGATACGTTTATGTTTTCCCCAGTTATGACTTTGCCACTTTCATTAACCGGCTCTTCAATTGTGTTGATAAACCCTGATTGATCAAGAGTTTTAGATTCGTTGCCTTTAACCGGGCTTTTATTTACTAAAGAAAATATTTGATTACTTTTTGCCTGCTCCGGTAAAGTTTCACTTGAAACAATTACCTTTTTATTTGTAGAAGAATCGTTTAGAAGCCTTATTATATCGGAAAACAAATAAGAGGGATTACTGAGCTTAGTAAGTTTAGAATTTTCAATTGCGCTATTTGGAATATTGTTTTGTATAAAGAGTGGGTTAAACATCATTCTATTTTACTCTCATAATTCTGTTAGCAATTTTTGGATTAAATTCCGCTAAAATTCCAGCAGCTTTTTTCTGTTTCATTGTGTAAATAATATCTCTAGCTATATTATCGGAATAACCCTGAATTATTTTAGCCGCTTTAGAGGGATCCATAGTTTCATAAAGTTTTGCGATTTTTTTTGTCCAGGATACGTACATACTATCCGGTTGTTTGTTAAGAATTTTCTCCAGCTTTTTTGTTGTTGCATTTTGCTTGGCTAATTGTAAATTAGTTTTATTTAATCTATTTTTTAGGTTTTTCAGGCTGTCAAGTAATGACGAATCAATCACTACATTATTAATGACGGTATCCGTTTTTGTTTTAGTAACGTATGTTTTTAGTGAATCAAGTACAAAGCCTTTTAATTGTTGTTTTAAAAAAACTTTTAATTCGCTCAATTGTATGCTGGTTGTATCTATTGCTGCTTCCTTATGGTCTACCGTTTTTGTTTTTGCAAAGTTAAAATGGAAAATATCCTGGTATTCGGAATTGAAATAAATAATTCCAATTGTAACAATTACAAAAACAACTATGAATGAACTAATATAAATGATCTTCTCTTTCACTTATCTCGCCTTACAAACTTTTGAGTTGCTAATTCATCAATAACTCCAAGCTCCAATTTATTCTGAACCTGCTGAAAAACTTCACTATATTTTTCTTCCAGTTTGTTAAAGATTTTATGTTCTTTAGTCTTTTGTACCAGTTCCTTCATTTTTATTTCACGTTTAGTATTGAGTTCGTTAATATCTTTTAGAATTTCTGCTCTTTTCTTTTTAAGGCAAAGTTCATAACCTTTAATAAATTTTAACTCACCAACTGAAACAGCTTTTTTCTTAAATTTATTGTGACTCTCATTTTCTTCATTAATTATTTTTTTGTATTCATTTTTTTTTATATCTATTTCCAAATCAATAACAGAAACTTCTTTTTGTGCTTTTTTTTCAAGGGCTCCTTTAACTTTTTGTATAGATTCAAATTTGTAAATAAATTTTGCCATATCTTTTCTACAGTGGTTGTTCTATAATTTGATTAAGCTGGGCGATTGTTTCATCAAATTGAGTTGCTTCCATCATATCTTGTTTCAAAAAATTTCTTAAGACATTAATTTTTGATAAAGCATGATCAATTTGTGGATTGCTGCCTTTAACATAAGCACCAATATTTATAAGGTCTTCCGCTTCTTTATAGGTAGATAGAATTTCATTAAAAATGATTGCTCTTTTCCTGTGATCTGTGGTAACAATATCGGGCATAACACGACTCACACTCTGTAGTGGGTCTACTGCGGGAAATTGTCCTTTATTTGCAAGCTTACGTGAAAGCACTACGTGACCGTCAAGAATTGATCTTACTGAATCCGCAATCGGCTCGGTCATATCATCACCGTCGACAAGTACGGTATAAAATCCTGTAATTGATCCGCTAGAGGTATTTCCCGCTCTTTCCAAAAGCTTAGGTAAGATTGCAAATACAGAAGGCGTGTAACCTTTTGTAGTCGGAGGTTCACCTACAGTCAAACCGATTTCTCTTTGTGCCATTGCAAACCTGGTTACCGAATCCATCATTAACACAACATCATGCCCCTGATCTCTGAAATATTCTGCAATTGTAGTTCCGATAAAGGCTCCTTTTAATCTTACCAATGCACTCTTATCACTAGTTGCTACAATCACAACCGATTTCTTTAATCCTTCGGGACCAAGATCCTTTTCGATAAATTCTCTTACCTCCCTGCCACGTTCACCAATTAATATTATCACATTAATGTCTGCATTTGTATTACGGGCAATCATACCCATCATTACACTTTTACCGACACCGCTTCCGGCAAAAATTCCAATTCGCTGCCCTTTACCTACGGTAAGTAATCCATCAATTGCTCTAACGCCGGTTTGAAGTGGATCGGTAATCCTATTTCTTTCCATCGGGTTAGGTGGAACACGATAAATAGTTGAGTTAGAATTACAGTAGATCTCACCTTTACCGTCAATAGGATTGCCCAAACCATCAATAACTCTTCCTAATAATTCTTTACCTACATTTGTAGTAAAACTTTTACCTGTGGCTTTTATTTCGCAGGAAGGCGAAATGTTATGAACTTCACCCAATGCAATTGAGAGTACTTTTCCGTCTTTAAATCCCACTACTTCAGACTTGCATACTTCCTTACCTTCTTTATCTATCACTATGCATACCTCACCGAGAGATACATTTGGACCAACAGATACAATTACTAGCCCGACAACGTCGGATACTTTGCCATTCACTATAACCGGGTCAATCCGTTGAACTACCCTTTTATATTTCATTAATATATTTTGTGCTATTTCCATTTATATATTTGCTTCAAGCTGTTTGCGTATTTCGTTACATTGAGATGATATTCTAGCATCAACACTTCCAATTTCTGTTTCAATAAAACAGCCGCCCGGTTCAATCCTATCGTCTTGTTCAAATTTTATTTTATCAAATGATTTAATTGAAAATGATTCATCACCTCCTGATTCTAATGCTTTAAAATCATCCGGGTTTAGTTTTACAATTACATTATTAGCGCCCAAAACTTTTTTTATAGCATCCTTCAAAACATCACCAATAATATCTTCCTTTAATATTTCCCTTTGCACAATTTTCTCTGCTACAAGCATCGATAAGTTTATTACAGCTTCTTCAAAAGAACGTTCATATTCAGGAATTATTTTATCAAGCAATTGTTTTTTTTTCTTAATTTCTACTTGTTTCTCCTTTATTTTAACAAGATATTCTTCCTCTAATTTTTCTCTTGTAAGTATTTCCGCTTCGCTAAAACCTTTTTCATATTGACTATCCAGTTGGCGTTTAAAATAGTTTTCATCTTTTTCGATTTCCAACACATTACTTTCCAATGGATTGTAAAAAGTGATATCCATCCTTTTCGATTTTAATTTTAGATTTAAAACATCAGACATATATTTCTTCCGAACCCCCTCTCATATTAAGAGAAATTTCTCCTGACTCTTCAAGACTTTTTATTAAATCTACAATTTTAGCCTGTACCGATTCAACTTCTTTAAGCTTTACTTTTCCCATATATTGAATTTCTTCTTTTAATAATTCCGAAGCTCTTTCGGACATATTTGAAAATATTTTATTTTTTAATTTATCATCTACAATTTTCAAAGCTACGGCAATATCTTTCCTATCAACCTGGCGTAAAATTTTCTGTATATCTTTATCCTGAATATTTATTATATCTTCAAATAAGAACATTAACCTTTTAATTTCATGGGCAACCTCTGCATCTTTTTCTTCAAGACTTGCCAATATTTCTTTGCTTAAACCAACATTTGTTCTAATCAGCACACCTGCAAGGCTTTTTGTTCCTCCAATTTGACTTAAGGATTGTCCCATATTTAACCCGGCCATTTCATCAACAACTTTCTCAATTCTTTTAAGAGTTTGTGGAGAAATTTTGCCAAGTGTTGCTATTCTGTAAACCACGTCGGTTCTAAGGGGATCAGTTAATTCCTTCAGCGCCGAAGCTGTTTGGTCAGGATGAAGATGGGAAAGTATTAGTGCAATAGTTTGTGGATGTTCTTTACTTAAGAAACTGATCAATTGAGCTGAATCTGCTTTTTTAAGAACATCAAAACCTTTTAGAGTAGTTAGGTTTCTCACCTTTTCAATTATTTCAGTAGCTTTATTTATGCCAAATGATTTTTCCAGAACTGCTTCGGCATATTCCAACCCACCTTCAAGAACATATTGCCTGGCAGTTACCATGTTATAGAATTCTTCTAACACAGTATCCACGGTTTGTGAAGGGATATTTTTTACCTTTGATATTTCGGTTGAAATCAATTCAACTTCTGAGGAATCCAAATGTTTAAAAACCTGTGATGCGTTTTCAACATTCAGGGCAATCATTAATAATGCTACCTTTTGAACTCCTGTTATTTCAGACTGGTTATAATCTCTTGCCATTTTTTTTAAATCTCATCTTCGTGAAGCCAAGCGTTAATTAATTTTGCTGCGTCCAAGGGATTTTTAGCAACATAGTTTGAAATCCTTTCCTGTTGATTACGTTTACTGACAGCTTCGTCGGATATCTCATCTTCTATGTTACCAAGCGGTATCAGTTTCTTTCTAAAGGTTTGATTTTCTGCTATTGAAGAACTACCACCTTCAGGCTGGATTAAATTATCCGTGGCATAGCTATTTAAAGCCAACTCATTATTGCCGTACGATCCTATTATAATTTTTTGGTTTTTTAATTTTTTCATAAGACCTTTTAGAAATAACAAGGATGCCCCGGCTGCCAGAATTAATAATATTGTATTTGACCATTTATTTATATCATCCATCGTTCCGGGTTTTGAAATCTCAATAGGTTCTATTTCTTTAGTTTCAAACGGCATGCTTTCTATAGTAAATAAATCATTCCTTGCCGGATTTATACCAACTGCATTTTTGATTATATCTTCAAGTTTTTTTAGCTGAGCCGGTGAACGAGGTACAAAAGCTGCTTCCTGTTTTTTTCCATTTGCAACTTTCTTGTGTAGTTCATTCACAACTACAGCAACACTTAGTCTTGTAATATTACCCGAACTTTCAATTACTTTCTGAATCGTTTTATTAATTTCATAATTTGTTATAGTGTTTTGGCTGACTTGAGAAGTGGAATCACCAAGGCTTTTACCACCGTTTGAAGTCTTTACAGTCTGTTCACTTATGGCTACCTGGGAATCAGGGTTATATGATTCTATTGTTTTCTGTATCTGGTTAAAATTAAGGTCAGCGTTTACTTCTACTATTCCATTTCCATAACCGATTACATTATCAAGAATGCTTTGCGCCTTTTTAGCCAGGTATGTTTCAACAGATTTTTTAATTTCATATTGTTTTGAACTCGATATAGAAAACGGGTCTTCTTCTTCTTCTTTTGATAATAATTTTCCTCTGGTATCAAGTAAGGTTACTTTTCCGGGTTGAAGTCCCTCGATGCTGCTTGCAACTAAATTAACAATTGCATTAATATGACTTCTCGTTAGCCTATAATTATTTCCTAATTTAAGAACAACAGCCGCTGTTGGTAATTTTTGTTCATCTTTAAATACAGATTTTTTAGGAATCACTATGTGAATTCTTGCGCCATCAATGCCGTTTAAACTGGTAATAGTTTTAGCTAATTCACCTTCAAGTGCTCTTTTGTAATTTAGCTTTTGCATAAACTCAGACAATCCCATTGTCGTTTTATCAAAAATCTCATATCCAACCACTCCGGAACTTGGAATCCCTTTCGAAGCCAGTTTTATTCTTTGCTCATAAACTTTATTCTTAGGAATTTTTATTGTTTTTCCATTATCAGCTATTTCATATGGAGTTTTTTGTGAATTAAGTTCTGCAATAATCTTCGCTGCATCCTGCTCATTAAGATTTGTATAAAGCGAGGCATAATTAGGCTCGTTTAGAAAAAATAAAAATACAATCATTAGAATTATTGTTGTTATTACAGTTCCACCAACAACCAATTTTTGTTGAATGGATAGTTTAGTAAAAATATCTAAGATTGAACTTAACCGGTTTTCCTTCATCGTATTTAAATCTGCATTCTGGTTAATTCTTTATACATATCAATTGCTTTATTTCTTATTTCCATCAGCAATTGAAGGCTTGTTTTTGCTTTTTCCCCTGCAATCATTACATCTTGAATTTCAACATTTCCACCTTCCAAAAAATTCTTTGTTAAACTATCTGCCTGAAATTGCTGTTGGTTAACCTGTTTGATAAAATCTGTAAATACATTATCAAATTTTTCATTTCCAGGTTTCTCAATAGATTTTGGTATTTTTAACCCGGGTAAATTGTTTTGAATTGCACTTATTTCAATCATTAGCCTCTCCTATTTAATAGTGAACCGATTTTTACTCCTGACATTTTTCCGTTCTTCTGGTAAAAATGATAATCAATAATTTCCGATTTGTTTTGGGGATATACTTTCATAAAAAAGTTTTTTTCATCAGATGTCAGTTCGCCGCTTTTTGGTTTCTCAACAGTTTTTGATTCAGCTACATTTGTCTTGGGTGTAAACTTAGTCTGCTTAACTGAATTACTATTTATGTGTGGTGAATAATTACCTATTGTGTTAGTTGATATCTTCATTCGTTAAATCTCCAATGAATCTTTTGCCATTTGTTTGGATGAATTCAAAGCTGTAAGATTTGCTTCATAACTTCTTGAGGCTGATATCATATCTATCATTTCATTTACGATATTAACATTTGATTCTTGGACATATCCATCGGAATTAGCATTGGGATTACCCGGCATATAAACTATATCACCAGGTGTTTGATCTACTACTTCCTTAAAATCGAACGAGAATTGTCCGTTTTTATTATTAACAGGTGTAGTTGCTGTAAACGGAATATGTGCGCTATTTGTAGTATTTAGTTTTAGATTATTTCCCTCTTGCATAAGATTATTGCCAAACGAGTTTTGTTTAGCCGTAACCGTCAAAAATTTTCTTTTATAAGGTCCTCCGTCTGATGTTCTTGTAATATCAGCATTAGCAATATTTTCAGCAATCAGGTTCATTCTTTTACGTTGAATGCTTAAACCTTTAGCACTAATATTAAATCCAGGAAATTGTGAATTGATTTTCATAAGCTGCCTCCTCCTCTAATTACACCTTGCATTGTCTTAAAGTAATCCCTGATTTTCATTGTTGCGAATTTGAAATTAAGATTGTTGGCAGCCAGTTCAGCCATTTCGGTGTCTATATCAACATTATTAATTCCTGAGGCATTATCCATGCTCTGATCTTTAACTATTTCAAAGTTCTGTTTGTAATCAGAAGTATTAATAGCAATGTGATTTTCTTCAGTTGTTTTTAAGTTTGCTTTTAAATTTTCATCTAAAACATCTTTAAATTTTACATCCAACCTCTTATAATTTTCAGTGCCTATATTGGCAATGTTGTTCGCAATAACTTTTTGCTTAACTGCGTAATAGTTGGCAAAATTTTCAAGAAGTTTAATTGTTGATTGTGGCATCTTTGCACCTATAATTGATTCTGTAATAGAGAGTCAAATTAGATGCCATTTAATAGAGTTGTTGTTTTGCTTAATTCTTCGGTGTGTTGGTAATAAAATTGGCTAAATTTGTTCAGTTGGAAATTATTATTCAGAATAGTTTAAAATAATTGTCTTCGTCTGCCCGCAGGAACATGCAAATTTGATTTCCTTAATAGATTCTTCTTCATCTTTTTTTAAAATTACTTTAACTCCCTCGTGGCTTTCTTCTTCTACTTTAATTTTGGTTTTCCCAATAATCCTGACATTTTCTTTTTTAATATAATTTCCCGAACTATTTATGGGGTCACAAATAAGTTCATTAAAAACCGGTTCTTCAAAATTATCTTTCATTAATAACCGCCTCATTAATAACTTTGGGTATTTTTTCCAGTGGAGCAATAACATCAGCTAAACCTGCATCTACAACTGCTTTGGGCATACCATAAACAACGCAAGTTTTTTCATCTTGTACAATACAATAGCCACCTATAGATTTTAATTTAGTAATACCTTCAAGCCCGTCTTTTCCCATACCCGTCATTATAACTCCCAATGTATATTTACCATAAATTTCTATTACAGATTTTGCCAAAACATCTACTGAAGGTTTATTTAAAGTTGTGGAGGGTTCGTTGGAAATACGAACTTTATTTTTTCCACCGGAATTTTTAACTATAGTCATATGATATCCACCAGGTGCTATATAAACTACCCCGTTTCTTACTGTTTCGTCATCTTCACCTTCTTTAACTTCCAATTGACTTAATCCATTTAACCGTTCGGCTAAAGACTTAGTGAATTTAGGCGGCATATGTTGCACTATAAAAATCGGACAATTTATTTTTTTTGAAAGTACCGGCATTAATTTTTGAAGCGAGAAGGGACCCCCTGTAGATATACCAAGAACTATTGCTCTGTATCCTATTTTTGGTAAAATAATTTGTCTATGATATTGTGCCGGTGAAGAATCCGGACTTAATTTTTGGATTCTTTTTAACCTGTCTCTTACTGCTCTTTGCTTAACTATTGCTTTTATTTTTCTAGTTAATTCTTCTTTAATATTAATAATATTAACATTAATAAAAGACAATTCTTTTGGAATAAAATCGACTGCGCCGTATTCAAGAGCCTTTATTGTAACATCTGCTCCTTCAGTTGTCAACGAGCTTAACATCAAAACAGATGTAGGACACTCGGACATAATTTTTTTCAAAGCAGTAAGACCATCCATACGGGGCATCTCAATATCAAGTGTAATAATATCCGGGCGAATAGATTTTGCCAGTTTACAACCCTCTTCTCCATCTCTCGCAGTAGCTACAACCTTTATATCAGGGTCGCTCTCAAGTAAAATAGAAATAGATTTCCGCATAAACGCAGAATCGTCCACTACTAAAGCTTTAATCTTTTTATGTTCAAAATTAGATTTCAATTTTATGTATTAACTCACTAATATCTATAATCATTACAACAGTTCCATCTCCCATTATAGTGGAGCCGGCAATTCCGTTTATATTGCCAAGGAAATTACCCAGTGATTTAATAACCACTTCTTTTTGTCCAAGCAATTCATCAACCTTAATGCCGAATTTTTTTTCTGCTATTCCAACTACTACTATATACTGCCATATTTTTATATTATCTTTATCTTCTTTTTTATATAGCATTCCATCTATAGCCACTAACGGAATTACACCATCTCTTCTTTTTATTGCTTCGTGTCCATTTATTGTATGTATGTCTTCTATATGTATTCTAAACGTTTCTATGACGGAATTTAAAGGAATAACTATTGTTTCAGAATTTAATTTAACAACCATTCCGGGTATAATAGCCAAGGTTAACGGTAATTTAATAATTATTTTTGTGCCTTCACCTAATACAGATTCAATATTAATTAATCCTCTTAGTTTTGTAACATTTGTTTTAACAACATCCATCCCCACACCTCTGCCGGAAACTTTTGTTACTACTTCTGCTGTAGAAAAACCGGGTAAAAATATTAAATTAAAAACCTCCAGTTTCGATAGTTCTTTAGCTTTATCCTTTGTCAAAAGTCCTTTACTTATCGCTTTTTCTTTAATTATGTCTGGATTTATTCCATTACCATCATCCTCAATTGAAATAATAATCAGGTTGCCTTCCTGCTCGGCAGAAAGAATAATAGTTCCAACCGGATTTTTACCGGCTTTTTTTCTTGCTTCGGGAGTTTCAATTCCGTGGTCTACCGAATTCCTTACCAGATGAACAAGAGGATCATTAATCTCTTCTATAAGAGTTTTATCTAATTCAGTATCTTCGCCTTTAATTATAAGTTTTATTTCTTTTTGATTTTCTTTTGCCAAATCTCTGACAACGCGAGGGAACCGGTTAAATACCTTACCTATTTTAACCATCCTTGTTTTCATTACCACAAGTTGAAGCTCATTGGTCATTAAGTCTATTAACTTTGTTGCGTCGGCAAGATCACGGGAAAATTTAGTACCTTCATACTCAATTAAAAATTCAGAATTTACCTGTGCCAACCTATTTCTGCCAAGGACTAATTCTGAAGCAATATTTAATAATTCATCCAATCTTTCAACATCAACTCTTATATTATTTTCGGCTTTCTTTGCCGTTGAAACTGAACTGCTCTTTTGAACAGCAAGTGTTTTTGTTTCAGTTTTTTGCTCAGTTAAATTTTCTTCTGCAGCTTTTAAAGAAATCTCTTCTTCATTTAATTCTGTAGTATCTGATTTTTCAGGAGCTACAATATTTTCATCTATTTTTTCAACCTTTTCAACCGGGTTATTTTTACCCTCTAATTGATTTATTAAATTTGTTAAAAGTTTAACAGTTTCATCAATTTCTACATCTTCATTCTGGTTTGTTTCAATACAGGAAAGTAATTCTTTTATTCTGTCATAAGCCTCAAGAATTCCATCCATCAATTCGGTTGTAAGTACAGCATCTCCTTTGCGTAGCTTATTAAGGATATCTTCACACCTGTGTGTAACTTTTGTAAGTTGGTCAAGACCAAGAAATCCGGATGTGCCTTTAATTGTATGAAAGTATCTGAAAACTTCATTTAACAACTCGTTATCTGTCGAATTGTTTTCTAGTTTAATTAAATCAACATCCAATTTTTCTAATATTTCTTTGGACTCAATAATAAAACTTTCTACGATCTCCTTCATTTCGGGATCGGTAAGCATGGGGTAATTGTTATTTGTATTCATAGTTTATGAAAATAATTTATCAATTTCCTCCTGTGAAGTTTTGTCAAGATTATTTTTTACTAAATCATCTACCAATTCCTGTCTTTCAGGTGATTTAGAGTAAGAAGCATTCGGATCAAAAGTAGTGCTTTCACAAACTTCCGAATTTGCTGATTCAACATTTGATATCTCTTTATCATCCAAAAGTAAAATTAACGAAGACAGCTTTGCTCTAACCGCTTCAATTAAATGATTAACTGAAGCTAATTGTTGGGAAGTAATATCCTGAACTTGAAGCGATAATGTAATGTTATAAACTTTCTGCTTAATACCTCCAAGTGTATTTAGTATTTCGGAAGATAATATTGAATTTTGATCGGATGATTCGTAACTATCAATTAACTGTGTATGACCGGATTTATTTAATATTTCCTTAATTTCGTTCCAATGTTTTTGTCTCTCGGACTCTGATTCCTTACTTGCTTTAATTTTTTCTTCTACATTAGAAATATCATTAGAAATTGAGTCTACTATATCAAGAATTTCAGTAGTCGCTAATTCTGTAGAATCAGAAATATTATTTATCTGATCTCTTACCCTTGGTATTTTATTTGTACTATCTGCTATAGAAGAATTTATATCTTCAAGCAACGGAACAGTTTCCTTTACAAAATCTATTATGCTCTGTATCATTGGAATAAGTTCCTGCCCATATTTAAACGCAAATTTTAAATCATTTAAACGATTAAATAGATCAGACATATTTGAAATCTGTTTCATGTTTTTACCTTTAGGATACTTGAAGAATTTGGTCTATTTTTTCTTTTAATATTTGTGGAGTAAAGGGTTTAACAATATAATTATTAACCTTCGCTTGCAATGCTACCACTATATCTTCTTTAACACCACGAGTAGTTACCATCAGAATAGGAATACTTGAGAATTTTTCATCACTACGAACTGCTTTTACTAACTCAAGACCCGAAACTTCAGGCATATTCCAATCTGTAACAATAAAATTTATACCCGCTTCTGTTGAAAGTTTTTCGAGTGCTTCCCTTCCTTCTCCAGCTTCAACAAAATTATTGTAACCCAGGTTACGTAACGAATTTATAACTATTCTTCGCATAGTTATTGAGTCATCAACGACAAGAAATTTTAAGTCCATATTACATTCCTTTAGTTTAAATATTTAGAAACTTCATATGCAATCCTTTGTGGATCAAATGGTTTAGCCAAATATGAATTTGCTCCAAACTCCATGCCCTTTTTAATTTCTTCACTCCCTGATAAAGAAGATAAAATTATTATGGGTATTTCTTTTAACTCCACATTGTTCCTGATAGCCTTTATTAATTCAAAGCCATCCAGGTTCGGCATATTTAAATCAGTAATAACGAGATTGATTTTTGCGTTTGGTAATTTTTCCAAAGCCTCCATACCATCAGAAGCTGAAATTATTTCATAGCCTTTTAATTTCAAAGCAAATGATACGAATTTCCTAATAGACGGAGAATCATCAGCTACCAGGATTATTTTTTTCATTTTTTTACTCCTTCTTATATCCGATAGTCTTCGGAAAACTTACAATACTAAATGCTTTAGACACCGCATGTAATGTCTCAGCATACCCGATAAATAGACATCCACCTTTATTCAGTGAATTATAAATATTTGATATCACTTTAATTTTTGAATTAGAATCGAAATAGATAAGCACGTTTGCACAAAATACTATGTCAAAATTCGTCATAGCCCGCATACTTTTATCATCAAACAAATTAAGTATCTTAAAAGAAACCATATCCTTTATGTCTTGTTTGATCTCAAAATTATTATTGTTTACTGTAAAAAATTTTTTCAAATAGTATGTTGGCGTGTTTCTAATTGAATATTCCCTATATATCCCTGATTTTGCTGTGTCAATTACTGCCTGACTAATATCCGTACCAATTATTTCAACTAACAAGTTTGGATATTTAGGCTTAACAAGATCTTTAATTGTCATTGCAACCGAATATGCTTCTTCACCGGATGATGAAGCTGCACTCCATATTTTTAATTTTGGATTTCCGAAATTCTTTTTTGATGCAATAATATCAGGAATAATTTTTGAAACCAACGCATTAAGTTGCGGTTGATTCCTAAAAAAGAAAGTCTCATTAATTGTAATTACTTCATATAAATATTTCTTTTCCTGTTCTTTGTTTATGTTGTATTTCAGGTAATCAAAATAGTTTTCAAATGAATTTAATCCCAAAAAATTAAGCCTCTTTAGCAATCTGCTCTCAAGCAAATATTTTTTGTTGTCTTGGAAGTAAATTCCGCAATTTTCATAAATAAGTTTCCTAAAAATTTCATAAGTCGAGTTAGATAAACTTTGTGAATTATTCTTTAAGCTAAAATTTTTCTTCGGCAGAACAGCATTCGACATTAGATTCATATAGTTCCTTCCGGGTTAGATGCTTGTGTAATTTCGGTTCTTTCTTCCAACATAAATTTTGCCCTGTCACTGATCATTTCTTCATTATCTTTAGAAAGTTTTTCTATTGCATCTTCTGCTTCAGATGAATCAATCTCACTTAATATTTCTAATAACCTTAATTTGTTCCACATGCTATTGTCGTCTAACATCTTATCCAGAAATAACAAAGCTATTTCTTTATCGATTGTAAATAGAATTTCTATACCTAATTTTCTCACTTCTTCATCTGGATTATCGAGACACTTTGTACAGGAATCAGCTAATTCTCTTGTTTGAATTGTTGTTATAATATTTCTATAGCTTGAGTTATCAGAAGAAAGTAATTCAACCGTTAATTCCAGCAGGCTCATTAAATTTTTTGAATCGTTATTAATAAAAGAGGGTAAAAGTTTAAAAAACTCTTTCGGAGCCTCAAATATTTTGGGTTTTATTATTTCATCTGTTTCAATATCTTCGCCGTATATCTTCAAACACGCAGGCATAATTTCGTTACTATCATAAGCCGTAATTAATTTGGCGGCAGTCTTTTTATATCTAATATCCGCTTCATCGATTGTGTCAAGAATTAAATTCTTCATTCTTTCATCGAATGGTATATCTAAATTGAACTTTTCTTTCAAAAAGAATATCGCTTCAATAATTGGCCAAATTAATGGTCCATTTAATTCCGTTAAAACCGAAATAAGAAAAAACAACGTTTTTTCATTTCCAATCATTCCCAAACTTTCTATCATTGAAAATTTTGTTAAATCATCTTCAGCTTGAAAATTTGAGATTATAAAATCAAGAGCCTTTGAAGAGCCTATTTTGCCGATTGCTTCAAAGATAGTTGCCTTGTATAGTTCGTTGATATCATAAAAAGATATTATCGTATCAAGTGCATTTTGATATTTTAAATTGCCGAGCGATTCGATGCACGCCAGTATAACATTTTCGTCATTATTTTTTTGTAATATCTCTAATATTACAGGAGCAGCTTCTTCATCACCTATTAATCCTAATAAATCGACTAAAAATTTTATGTCTTCATCATTTGCATCTTTTAGACTATATAGCATTGCCTTTACTGAAGGACTGCCCAATTTTAAAAGTATCTCGCCGGCCAGGTTTCTTGTATTAATGTTTTTTGATGAGATATACTTAACTAAATTGGAAGGTATATCCGGATTTGGGTTTGATGAAAGCATATAATCAACAGAATTCCGAACGCCTTTATCCGGATCACCAACCATACTACATAAAGTTTTTACCACTTCTTCACTAAGATCTTCATTTGTTAAAGATTCAATAGCAGAACTTCTTTCCGAAGGGTCCTCTGAATTTAGATTCATTATAGGACTCTCCTGTAAATTTTCAATTTGGATATCTTTTGAATCACTCAAAATTATAATTTCCTTATTCTATGTTTTTTAATAAGAGAACTTCTAATTGCTATTATCGAATTTTTTTAAAATATTTTTAATCCTTTAGCTGACAAATAATTTGTTGCTTTTTAATCAAATTTAGTGCCGTTAATAAATACTGAATTATGTGTTTAATTTGATTACAATTTATATCTATCTGTATAATATTAACCAACTGGAAGAAAAACGATGGCATTAAAAACCCTGATTTAATTACAAATTAAACCAGGGTTTATAGATTGAAATAAATTCCTAATAGATTATACATTATCTAAATTGGTTTCCGAATTTTACAATTTTCTTATTCTCTTTTTAAGAGAGGACCGAGGTGAGATCCTAATAAATTAATAATCCGAAAACCAATTTCTAATAGATTACATTATTTCAATAAGTACAATTATGTCACAACAGATTAATTGTTTTCATACTCAGCAACAAATGCGTGAGATGTTTCCTCAACATTTTCAACATTATCAACCTTGAAATGACCAACTAATTTTTCAAGGTTTTGTGTCAATCCACTTAAGTCCTCTGTAGCGTGCGCAATTTGCTGTGTACCGCTTGCACTCTGCTGAGTTACACTACTAATAGATTCAATATTCCTGCTGATCTCTTCGGCAGTAGCAGATTGTTCTTCACTAGCTGCAGCTACAAGTGCAACAACATCCGAAACTTTTTGTGCGTTTGTGATGATCTCATTTAGGGCTTCACCTGCTTTATTTGCCAGGGCTTTACCTTTATCAACTTCTTCTCTTCCTTGGTTCATAGATTGAACGGCATCGCTTGTATCTTTTTGAATTTTCTTTATCATATCGGCAATTTCTTTTGTTGCTTTTGTCGTACGTTCTGCTAATTTCCTTACCTCATCTGCTACTACTGCAAAACCTCGACCCTTCTCGCCTGCTCGTGCTGCTTCAATTGCAGCATTTAATGCCAACAGGTTTGTCTGGTCTGCGATATCGTCAATTACTTGAATTATCTCTCCTATTGCATCACTACTTTTTCCCAAAGTTTCCACAGTTTCTGCGGATTCTTTAACTACTTCAGCTATTCTTTCCATGCCTTTGATAGTATCTTCTACTACCTCCCCGCCTAATTTTGCCTTATCACCTGAACCCTTTGCACTTTCGGCTGCTATGGTAGCATTTTTTGTATTATCTAAAATTGTTTGGGTCATTTGTTCTACCGAATGTGCAATTTCAGATACTTGCTGTGTTTGTTCTCCGGCACCTGCTGCCATTTCTTCAACACTCGCAGAAATTTCATTTGCGGCACTTGCGGTTGCCAGCACAGCTTCTCCTACTTTTCGTAATGCATCAGAAAGTGAACTGCTAACTGTGTTAATATTATTTTTCATTAACTGATGGTCACCTTTATAGTTACCTGCAACTCTTGTTGTAAAATCACCATTTGCCATTATTTTAAGAACATTTGCCGATTCATTTATCGGTGCAGATACAGCATCAAGAATTGAATTTATCCCTTCAAGAAGTTTGCCCCATTCACCGTCAAAGTTAGTTGACTTACTACGAAGACTCATATCTCCATTTTTATTAGCATTAATTAAATTACCTGTCTCATGTAATAAAGCTTCGATAGTATCTACTTCTTTATTAAAAGCAATTGATAGGGCATCTTTTTTTGATGTAGGTGTAACTTTGCTTATTACCCCTGAAGCAATTTGTTCTGCTGCAAATATTTTATCTTTTTGAGCTTTTTGTAATGTCCTTAAGGATTCGGTTAATTCACCAATTTCATCTTTAGATTTTTGAATAATCTTTAATTCATAGTTTCCTAAAGCAAACTCTTTAACTATTTCTTTAAGTTTATTTAGCGGTTTGGTAATAGCCGGTGCTAATAAGAATACGCATATCAAAAACACAATACTGCCGGCTAATGCCCCGGCAATTGTAAACATCAATGAAGTGTTAACCGAATTTCTAATTTGTTCATCAAGTTGCTCAGCTTTTAGCACTAACTGTTTTTGAACATTATCAAATTTCCTTTGCAATTTTATCCCGACTTCTTCACCCGATGTGGTCGCTATATCGGCAGCCATATCATAGTTTTGTGAAGCAGATGCACTTAGAATTGCATCTGCAACCAAATTTTTATAATCGTTCCATATCGCTTTAACACCAACAATTTGTTTTTTAATATCCTCGTTTAGGTTTGTTTTTATTAGGGAATCAACGGATGAATCAATATACCCTTTTAAGACATTATATTCTTTAGCATTTTTATTAAACTTGTTAGCAAATGCAGGCATTGAAAATTGCATCATAATAAATTGTGTACGCTGAAAATTGGAATAAACATTATTTATTTGTTCTTCCGGATTAACGTAACCATTAAAAATTTCATCTTTAATTTTTCCCATTTTACTTAATTGTAAATAGCTAACGGCTAAAATAATTGTGGAAATTAAAGCAAGAAATGTAAAACCCCCCTGTATTTTTCTGACAAACTTTATATTATTAAATAAACTTTTCAACTTAAACTCCATTGCTAATTATGTAATGTTAACATCTGATTCACTTATTGCGATTATTATTCCAACTTAAAATTTATTGAAATTGAAACTTTCACTTTTACAGGAACGCCCTTGTTTTTGCCGACAGTAAATTTTGTTTGTTTTAAACCATTTATTGCAGCAACATCACAACCTGCGCCTATTCCTTTTATAACTTTTACATCATCTACATTTCCCTTTTGATTTACGTAAACGAGCAAATAAACTTTACCTTGTATTCCCGCTCTCTTGGCAATTTCCGGGTACGTGATTTTACTGTAAACAGATTTTAATCCCCCTACCGGTTTTGGCATTACCTGAGCAAACGGTAAATATTGTCCATCTTGAGCCATTGTGTTTTCTGTATAGAGCATAATGGATAATAGGATTGCAAAAACGAAAATTATGTTAGGTCTTTTCATATTACTCCTTTAAGATTATATTCAACTGATTTCTGAATTTATTATCGTATAATTCTAAAATTTATTAACCCCGTTTAATAACAAATTGATTGAAACTATACTAATAGAAATTTTATATTTAGATTTTTACGGGCAGGGTTTAAGGTTGAAAAATTTTATGAAAAGGAATAATAATTCTGATTTACAAGGCTCAAATAAATTTGTTATATTTTTAATTAATAGAAAGATGAATTTTTACTTAGAGTTTTCATTACTCTAAAACTGATGAAAAATTACAATTTATTTTCGAACCGGTTTGTCATAATATTGTCAACCCGTTATTTACCTCCCACTGATTGTTTCTTATTTACTATTTCTATAATTACAATATCAAGCACTTTAACTGTTTCAATTATTTAAGATTGCTCAACATCCTGTAATTCTTCTTTTTCTGTATTAGATAAAATTTTCTCAAGATTTAGCAGTGTAATTAACCTGTCATCCAGTTTTGCGACAGCCATTATATAATCGGAATCTATGCCTGTCACCATTTCAGGGGGTGCCTCTGTAATACTGGTCGGAATTCGCAATACTTCTTTTACTGAATCTACTATAAACCCTATGGTCTTCTCTTCTATTTCTACTACAATAATTCTTGTATTATTATCCCGATCTTTTTTCTGTATCTTTAATTTTGTTCTTAAGTCTATTACAGGAATAACCCTTCCTCTAAGGTTTATTACGCCTTCTACAAAATCAGGTACGTTTGGAACCTTTGTAATCTGCATTAAACGGTTAATTTCCTGTACACATAGAATATTAACACCGAACTCTTCTCTATCAATCATAAAACTTACAAGCTGAAGTAGTTCAGATGATTCTTCGTTGTTTTCGTTTAAATTTTGCATTTGTTAATCCATAAATATTAAGTTTTTGTATATCGTATTATCGATAAATTAT
Source organism: Ignavibacteria bacterium (assembly GCA_011052365.1). Taxonomy (GTDB): domain Bacteria; phylum Bacteroidota; class Ignavibacteria; order Ignavibacteriales; family Ignavibacteriaceae. The sequence goes on along the minus strand of DRJC01000278.1, from coordinate 8,005 downwards.
TAATTTACTTTAGACTTAAAAAGTTAATTCCCTCAAATCTTTATCATTCTCAATAAAAAAGGATATATTTTGTAAAATTGCGCAATTAAAAAATGGTACAATAATGATATGAAGCTTAAGTTTTCTTTTTTTTTTTCGATTAATATATGAGATAACTTATTGTGTGCTTTAAGCCGATTAGTTTTTTAAAAATTGTAATTTTTGTGAGAATGAGGAAAAATGATAAAACCGAATATATTAATTGTAGAAGACGAAAAAAAAGTTGCCGGTGAAATAAAAGAAACTCTTGAAAGTTATAACTATAACGTCACAGCCATAGTCACCACCGGCGAAGCAGCAATTAAAAAAGTAAAAAAAAATAAAATCGATCTTGTACTTATGGATATAGTTTTAGCCAGCCCGATGAAAGGCACTGAGGCGGCAGACAAAATATGGTCCGAATTTAAAATACCTATTATTTTTCTTACAGGTTATTTTAACGTACACCTATTAGAAGAAGCTAAAATTTCAAAACCGCTCGGTTATTTGTTAAAACCTTTTAATGATAGAGAGCTATATGCCGCAATAGAAATTGCTTTATATAAAAGGGAAATAGAAGAAAAACGGAGACATTTTTGTTCTCTGCTTAATATTGAAAAAAATATTAACCACGTAATAAACCGGACTAACAATTCAAAAAAATTAATTGAACGAGTAACCAGGGTTTTTACTTCAGCCCCTGAGTTTAGCGGAGCCAGTTTGATATTATTCAATAAGATGCACAACATAAATGAATCTGTAAATGAAGGTATCGACGATGAAACCCAACAAAAAATTATTGAGATGTTCAGTAAAGAAATAAACCATAAGTATCCACGGAAATTATCAAATAAAAAAAATAATAATATTACAAATATTCATCATGAAGGGATTACCGTCCAATCAGTTAAATTGAATGGTAGAAAATTTATTATTATTAAACTAATAAATAGAACCTGTGAATGCGGTATATTATCTCTTCTTTGTGAAAACTATGAGTTACAAGCAGATGATATGCAATTACTTAAAAGCATTGCTAATGATATAATTATTTCCCAAAAGAATATAAGTCTAAATATTAAAAAGAAAGAAATATTCAGGGCATTAGTAGAATCGGAAAAAAGATATCATGAAGTAATTGAGGATGCTACCGATATTATTTTTATTACAGATCTATGTGGTAACTTTACTTATGTAAATAAGGCATGGATTACCAATAGTGGATTTACTGAAAAAGAAATATTAGGTTTAAACTATTTAGAATTCATTTTACCAAATCATAAAGATACAGTAAAAAAGTTCTACGAAGAGCAATATATGTCCAAGCAAAATTCAGCCTACTTAGAATACCCATTTAAAACTAAGGATGGAAGAATAAAATGGTTTGGTCAGGTATCCAATTTAATTTTTAATAACAATAATGTTTCAGGCTTTCATTTGATAGCCCGTGATATTACAGATAGAAAAAAGATGGAAGAAGTATTGAAACATCGTCAAAACGAAATGACAACTCTTTTAGACAGCATTCCAGGCTTTGCTTTTCTTAAAGATAATAATCACAAATATATTATTGCTAACCAACTGTTTTGCGATTTAATGGGTTATACAAAGAAAGAAATTATAGGTAAAACGGACTATGATTTATTACCTGCTAAAGAAGCAGAGGTTTCTATTAATGAAGATATTAAAATAATCAAAACCGGATGTACTATTTGCGAAGACAAAAAATATTTATCACTTGAAGGTAAATCTATTTCTATAGACAGCAGAAAAATTCCTCTTAAAGATGAAGATGGAAATGTTACAAGTATAATCGGACTTGGATTTGATATTACAGTGAGAAAGGCTGCCGAAGAAGCAATTAAGAAAAACTCTGAAAGTCTTGAAGACATAAACCTGACTAAAGATAAATTCTTTTCAATTATTTCCCACGATTTGAAAAGCCCGTTCCAGGGTTTGCTGGGTATATCCAGCATACTGGTTGATGAATTTGAGACTTTTAGTAATGAAGAGATAAAATCATACATAGTTAATCTGAATGATTCAATTAAAAACTTATATAATCTAATAGAGAATTTACTTAATTGGTCAAGGTTACAGCGAGGTAGTATAAGCTTAGACAAGACAAAGATTGATTTATATAACGAAGTTTTGTACGTAATAAATCTTTTAAAACGTAATGCAGATAATAAAGAGATTACAATAGTTAATGAAATAGTTGAAGGTACTTTCGTTTATAGCGATGCAAATGTTTTGAATTCGGTTTTACAAAATCTTATTTCCAATTCAATAAAATTTACTAATCGGAATGGTGAAATTAAACTTTCATCTGCAACTAAAGATAAAAATATAGAAGTTACAATTGCCGATAACGGGATTGGAATGACAAAAGGATTAGTTAAAAATTTATTTAAAAATGATGCACACCAATCTTCACCTGGTACTGAGAATGAAAGTGGCACTGGTTTTGGACTAATAATAACAAAAGAATTGCTCGAAAAACAAGGCGGAAAGATCACAGTAAAAAGTCAGAAATCCGTTGGTACTTCAATCACATTTACGCTACCAATAGACGGAACAGTTTAAAAAAATATTCTGAAATTAATAATACAAACGTAGATTTCTCACATACTAAATGGAAAGGAAGCATATTTACAGAATAATTTTTTTGTACAGATGAAGAAGTGGACTTACTAATTAATGTTTTTTGTTACTTCAATATTCAATTGTTCCATTCTATACCTAAGTTTGGATCTGGATAATCCTAAAACTTTAGCAGCTTTTACCTGGTTACCTTTAGTAATTCTTAAAGTTTGTTGTATTAATGTACGCAACACAACATCTATTTTTACTCCTTTAGGAGGAATGTTTAATTCAAAATTGTTGGAATCTTCTCTACTTAATTCGCTACCCGTATCTAATAAATAGTTAAGATGATGTTCTTTCAATTCTTCCTCTTCAAGTAACAGAGCAGCTCTTTCCATAATATTTTTTAATTCACGAATATTGCCTTTCCATGGGTATTCTTTAAGTAATTTTATAGCATCAGGGTCAATACCCTTCACATTTTTATTAAGCTTTTTAGTAAATTCTGTGAGAAATGATAATGCTAATACAGGAATATCCTCTTTCCTTTCACGCAAAGGCGGAACTTGAATTTTTGCAACATTTAACCTGTAATATAAATCCTCTCTAAAATTTCCCTTTTTAACTTCTTCTTCTAAATTCCTGTTGGTAGCAGCTAAAATTCTAACATCAACCGAAATTTCTTTTTCTCCGCCCAATCGATAAAACTTTTTTTCTTGTAATACTCTGAGTAATTTAACCTGTATATCAAGTGAAAGTTCACCGATTTCATCCAATAAAATAGTCCCATTATTAGCTAATTCAAATTTACCAAGTTTCGTTTTATGTGAAGCCCCTGTAAATGCTCCTTTTTCATGCCCGAATAATTCGCTTTCCGCAAGTTCCTTTGGTATTGCCGAACAATTAATTTGAATGAAAGAATTATTCTTCCTTGGACTGTTCTGGTAAATAAACTTTGCAAAAACTTCTTTCCCTGTACCGCTTTCACCTTGTAATAGTATGGTGGTATCAGAACTGGCAGCAAGTTTTTCTACATAATTCAAGAGTCTTTGCGTTTTTAAACTTTTTCCGAAAACATCTTTAGTAAGCTCATCGCCTTTCAAAATTTCATGCAGCTTATTTACTTCTGCTTTTAGTGTTAAATTATCAAGGGCTTTATTTATAACAATTTGAAGTTGTTGAATATCGATCGGTTTCAAAAGGAAATCAAAGGCGCCAAATTTAATTGCAGAAACGGCAATCTTTACATCGGCATAACCCGTAATCATTATTACGGGTATATTATATGATTTTTTTCTGAATTCTTTTAATAGATGAAGTCCGTTGTGTGTGGTAAGATAAATATCAAGAAGAAGAATATCGGGTTCAAAATCCCGAGAGAATTTAAAAATTTCCCCGGCATTTAAACATATTTCAACTTCATAGCCAAGTTTAACTAATAATTTTTTTAATGAAATACATACGAGATCATCATCATCAACTATTAATACTTTGAATTTCATCATTAATTTGCATTAGGTTAGGATTAAACATTATTATAAATTTTGTACCAACACCTAAAGTGCTGGTAAAATCAAGTTTTGCCTGATATGGCTGTAAGAGCATTTTGCAAACACTCAAACCTAAGCCGGTTCCTTTTTCTTTACTTGTATAAAAATCCTGAAATATTTTTTCTTTAAGTTCCTCGCTAATCCCTTCACCGTTATCTATAACTTCCCATATTATGTAATCAGGGTCATCACCCCTGGTCCTAATTTTTACAGTGTCCCCTTGACTGCAGGATTCTATTGCATTGGTGATTAAGTTCATAAAGACTTGAAGGATCTTGTTTTTATCAAAATATCCATTGGGTATACTATTATCAAGTTCCAATTCTATTTTGATATCTTTTTTATTTGCGCTTGATTTAATGAGATTGACTGCGGTTTTTGATATTTCATTTAAAGAACAATTTTGCTGATACTTAGAATCTTTTCGTGAAAATGTTAATACGTTATCCATAAGATATTGAATACGGGCAAGTGCTTCTTTACTAATATCAATAGATTCAGTGGCTTCTTCAGGAAGGGAATTTTCAATTAATTTTAAAAAATCAAAAGTTAATTTAATAGCAGATAAGGGATTTCGAATTTCGTGTATTAAACTTGCCGTGAGCTTCCCCAATAGCTGAAGTTTATTTTCCTGAATTTTGTTTTCGACTTCGAACATTCAAAACTATTCTGTAATATTCCAAAAATGTGAGATGCAATATAATAACTAACATAATCAGTTGTAATCAATGTTGCAAATCTAATTTAGAATATATCAGAACGAAGTCAAGTAAAGTCGAAAATCTTTATTCTTTAGGTAGAATATCCTTCAATATTTTATCAGCAATTTTATTGATGATCTCATCAGACCCATAGTATTTACTATTAATTCTATCTTTGATCTTATTAAGATCTTTTCCCGGGACCTGTTTTTTCCGTATGTTTTTTGCTTCTTCAGACAATTCAAGCTTATCCTGAATTTTATTTTCTTTTATTTCCTTTTTACCCTTAACATTTTCAGAAACATTATTTTCTAAATAGACTTTATTTGAAACCGGTTTAATATTCATATATCTACCTGCTGTAATTTAGTAATTTCTTTTGATTTTGAGTCAATATAATTTTTTTTGATACTATTTCCAATTCTAACCTCTTATTGGTAATTATATTATCGAATTTATCAGAAACTTGTTTAGCCATAACCGATAAATCTTGCTCAAATAATTTTATTTCTTCAATTCTGTATTCTTCTTTAAGCTCTTGTTTCAAATCATGAGCATTTTGCATCGATTCATTTGCCTTTTTCAAATTGAATTGGAAATTCTTATCATTCATCTCATTTAAAAATATGAGAGTATTGTTAAGAACATCCTTTAATCTTTCTATTTTTTTCTTAAGATTTGCCATATTTATTAGAAAAATGATGTATTACTGCTACCGCCAATACTAAAAAACCTTTGAGTATTTGCCAAAGCCGAAAGTTCTACCTGAAGATTGACATATTGTTGCCTTAATGCTTCGGCACTTTTGTCAATTCTACCTGTGGTAGAAGTGATTCTATCGCTAATAGATTTTATATTATCACCAAGACTACTTTTAGAAAGTGCTAATGAACCACCGGCACCGAGATAGTTTGTAACATTAGTATATAGAGAAGTGGCTATTCCATTAGCTGAATTAAAAATTGCTGCGACCTGGTCTGCATTATCTTTTATTTTTTGTTGTAACTTAGAATCATCCCCTATACTCAACCCATTAATTGGATCAAAAGAAATCCCAATTTGATTTAAATAACTTAAGTTTCCGGTGGTAATACCCTGAATTTTTGAATATGAAACTGCAGATAACAAATTCAATAATGTAGAGGCGTTAGAATCCCCGACAAAAATTCCTCTTTCGGTTTCGCCTGAGATACTGTTATTTTTAATATTTGTGTAAACATCATTGAATTTAGAAATGAAATCTTTCAGTTTGTCTTCAACAGTTTTAACATCATTTGAAATGACAATATTAGCGCTATTATCAGTAACCTGCATTACTGATTTTAATTGAAACGTAACACCGGTTGCTAAATCACTAACACTATTAGAGTTCCTCTGTATGTTCAAACCATTAAAAGTAAAATTAGAATTTAGCTGGTTATTTGCTGTTGTTACATCAGCATAAATAAAGCCGGCAGTATCCGGGTTTGTTGCTTGATCGAAGACCGGTCTGGCAACGCCAAGGTTCAACCCGACAGCACTTAAAGCGGTTGATGTGCCTGAATCGGATACGCTTTCAATTCTATAATCAAGTCCTGTTTTAGTTGCTGTTAAAGATAATTGACTTGTAGTGCTGGTTGGTGAAAAAACGGATGCCGTTACAATGCCTGCAGCAGATTTTAAATTTGTTGCTCCAATACTTAGATCAGTCACAACATCAAAACCGCTTTTAGCCGTTACTGAAATATAATTTGCAGGATCGGTTACGGTTAATGTTAATTGAGCATCGCCGACACTTGGTTGATCAAGAACTTTTACAGCATTAATTCCGGGTATCGATTGCCCAATCGCATTAGTAATCTCATCCATCAACGCACTGTAAGTGCTCCCCCCAACTACCGATATATCTGTTTTAGTACCGTTAAGGTCAACAGTAAATGTACTGGCACCACCCGTGTAAGAAGTTGCTGCGGTTTTTATGCTTGATGAGACTACCGCACGGTTCTGGGTGATTGCGTCTCTAACCTTTTCCATCGCAGTTTTATTTGTTTCAGATGCTGCAAATGTAACAGATACATTGCTTGTAAATTGAGCGCCCTTCCCATCGCCGCTTGCAATTACAAAATTATGTGTCCCTGCTGACGCTGTTGCGTTTAATGTAGAAGAGGTCATATCAGGTGAAATTGCAACATCACTTTTTGCAAGTTGGTTTACTCTTATATCATAACCACTTGCCGAAGCAGTACTGGTAGCGGTAGCATCCACAAAATCACTATTAGATGATGATGTGGTTTTTGATGCAAAGATGGAGTCGGTACCGGTTTGTCTTAAAACATAAAGTGATGATTTAAGTGCAGTTAATTTAGTTGTAAGCGTATCATAACCATCAGACAAATTCTGATATCTTTTTTGTTTAGTTTTTAGTGGGTCAACTAACTTTGTAGTTTCACTGGTGGTAAACTGCTTAACAAGAGAATCAATTTGCTTACCTATATTTTGGGAACCAATAGCAGGAGCATCCATTTTATTACCATTTACATATTAAAAGCTTTCATCCATTCATAGCGTAATTCTGTAAGAATCTTAATTACTTCATTGTGGTTCTTTTTTCTCATTTGGTTTTGACAATATAAATATAATTTTAAAAACCCGGTTGAAATTTCTTTAACTTCTTCTGTCTCAAAACTCAAAGCATTAATTAATTGTTGTAACGCCGCATTTGTTTTTTCAAGGTTATTTCTTCGGCAGTTAATGATAGCAAAATCGTATATTTTAATCAAAAGCTGTTGAGGAGTTGCTTCTATAATTTCTTTTATGAGATATGGGTTTAATTTATTTTTATTTTGTGACAAATTTCTGTTAAGCATTTATCTATCCTTATTGTCAGTTTTATACATTTTATAATCCCCCCGGCAAAACACCGGGGGAACTTTCCATATAGATAATAATATATTATCTGAATAATCCGAGCAATGATTGTGGAGCTGAGTTCAACTGCGCAAGCATTGTAGTAGAAATCTGCGATGCGATCTTTCCTTTTGTTGCATTCAGTTGCTGTTGAGCAATGTCAGCACCGAATATACCGTCAACAGTAGCTTTAGCATTTGTAACTGCTGAAGAGACGAATTGTTCTTTTACATCCATTCTCTGGGTATAGTTACCAATTTTACC
>DRJC01000277.1 GCA_011052365.1 Ignavibacteria bacterium | reverse complement strand
TGGAAAAACTCTTATCAAAGGTAATACCTGCTGTGCCAACCAGAACACCAATGGCTATTTTGGAGAACTTTTTATTCGAGATAGATGAAGGTAAACTAAGTGTTTATTCTACCGACCTGGAAATTTCATTACGCTCCTCTATGCAAATTACAGCAGAAGAAAAAATTAAAATAGTTGTTCCGGCACATCTTTTGTACGATGTCGTTAGATCACTTAGCGAAACACAAATTAAGTTCGAGACAGAAACAAACTCAAAACTAAAAATAACAACGGATAACGGAACCTATAGCCTTGGTTATTCATCACCGGAAGAGTTTCCATCTATCCCCGAAGTAACAGCAGAAGATGAAATAAACATCAACGGGAAAGAACTAAAAAAAGCTATTGATTTAACATCTTTTGCAATAAGCAAAGAAGATATGCGACCTGCAATGACGGGAATACTTTTTGAATTTACAAACGAAGGAATAAATTTTGTAGCAACGGATGGTCACAGGTTGGTAAAGTACACAAATAAAAAAATAAACAAACAAAGCGAAGAACAATTTATTATACCTGAAAGAGCTATTAATGTTTTATCAAAACTTCTAACTGAAAACGATATTAAAACAAAATTTAGCAAAACGAACATCTCGTTTTCAATAGGTGAGGTTGAGTTTATTTCAAGACTGATTGCAGAAAAATATCCTGCGTATAATAGTGTAATTCCACTTGAAAATGAAAACGAATTAAAAATTAATAAAAACGAAATTCTTTCTACAATAAGAAGAATGAGTTTGTTTTCAACAACCAACACAAAACAAGTAAAATTTTCAATAAACGAAAACAGTTTGGAAGTTACAGCAGAGGATATAGATAGCGGTTCAAGCGCTAAAGAACAAATTGAATGTGAATATAGCGGAGAGCCAATGGACATAGGGTTTAACACAACATATATTCATGATATTCTTACACACATAAGTGATGATGAGATAGTATTTAAACTGCATTCATCAACAAAAGCATGTATAATAAAGCCGACATCTCAAAAGGAAGATGAAGAACTTATGCTTTTGCTTATGCCTGTGCGTTTAAATGGATAGAATGAATTTATTAACTCTTCACTTAAGAAACTTTAGAAAACATAAAGAGACAAACCTAACTTTTTCTAACAAACTAAATTTTATAGTTGGATCTAACGGAGCAGGTAAAACAACAATTTTGGAATCGATTTATTACTTATGCACAAACAGAAATTTTAACACGAGAACAGATAACGAAGTGATTCGCTTCGGTAAAGATTACTTTGAAGTAGAAGGAACTATTAAGGAATTAACGGAGAGCAATATTAGGGTTTATTATTCATTGACGGAAAACAAAAAAGCTTACATTAAAAACGGAAAAAAAATATCACGTTCAGTAGATATAATCGGCAGCTTCCCTATAGTTACTTTAACTCCTTCAGACCTAACTATAACAAAAGGTTATCCCGGCGACAGAAGAAAGTTTATAGATTCTATTTTGTCTCAAGCAAGTGAGACGTATCTAAAAAATCTCTTGGATTATAACAGAACCCTGAAACAACGATCTTCTCTTTTGTTTTTATTAAAGGAAAGAAACTCTAAAAACTTAATTGATGAATTGGAAGCCTGGACCGAAAAACTAATTCAGGGAGGACTTTATTTAATTGAAAAACGTCAACAATTTATAAAGAGTTTCAAAACTTTCGTTAAAGAATCTTATACTGAAATAATGGAATCAAAAGAAATACCGGGGCTTATATATTCCTTTTTGGAATCTGACGAAGAAAAAATAAAAAACACAGAAGAAACCTTTAGATATCTTTTAAAAGCTAAGGAATATGAGGAAAAAAGAAGAGTGGCAAACCTTGTGGGTCCTCACAGAGATGACATTATATTTCTTATTGATGAAGTTGATTTAAAAAAATATGGATCACAGGGACAGCATAAAACTTTTCAAATAGCATTAAGGTTTGCTGAGTTTTTTTACCTAAAACAATTAACAGGAAAAACCCCTGTGTTTTTGCTGGATGATGTGTTTGGGAAGCTTGATTCCAATAGAGCTAAAAAGATCAGTAATTATTTAAGAAAGATTGGACAAGCATTTATAACCGTTACCGACTTGGCGGACTTTTCTTTTCTTGATATAAACAACGAGGATAAAATTATAAAAGTTAATGAAGGCATGGTTGAATATGCCTGATAGTTTTAAAAGTCTAAAAGAAGTTTTTGATAAAGAACCACGGCTGAAAGGATTGAAGAATATTATTAATGCATACAGTGTTGTTGCAGACTTTCATATAATATTTCCGGAGTTTAACAAAATGGTTGTCCCTGTAAAAGTTGAAAAAAAAAGACTTTTTTTAACCGTTGAAAATTCAATTTGGAGAAATGAATTAAAATTTAAAGAAAAAGAGATAATAGAAAAGATCAACAATCATTTTAAGATTGAAATTATAAAATGGATAAAATTTATATCGTAAAAGAAAAAAGATAATATAACGGGCAAAAGATGGATAATCAAAAAAACAATAACAATACCTACAACGCTGAAAACATTAATGTGTTAAAGGGCTTAGAAGCTGTAAGAAAAAGACCTGCAATGTACATTGGTGATGTTAGTTCCCGGGGATTTCACCACTTAATTAATGAGGTTGTGGATAACAGCATTGACGAAGCTTTGGCCGGTTATGCGGACAAAATTATTATCACAATAAACGAAGATGAAAGCGTAACAATAGAAGATAACGGCAGGGGAATACCTATAGACATTCACCCGGAAGAAAAAATATCTGCTTTGGAAGTTGTAATGACGGTGCTTCACGCGGGCGGCAAATTTGATAAAACCTCATATAAAGTTTCCGGTGGTTTACACGGTGTTGGTGTTTCGGTTGTAAATGCTTTATCAGAAAACCTGAAGGTTGAGGTTAAAAGAGACGGTAAACACTATGTTCAGGAATATAAAAGAGGAGAGCCTTTATATGATGTTAAAGAAATTGGAAACGTAAAGCAAAACGAATCGGGAACCAAGGTAACATTTTTACCTGACCAAGAAATATTTAACGTATCTCAGTTTAAGTTTGATACGATCACGGACAGGATGAGGGAACTGGCTTACTTAAATAAAAACATTACTATAAAAATTATTGATAAAAGAAACGGCGGCGAGGAAGAAACCTTTCATTTTAAAGGCGGAATAATTGAGTTTGTAAAATACATAAACAACACAAGAACCGTTTTACATAAACCTATTTACATAGAGGGCGAAAAAGAAAACACACCTGTTGAAATATCATTCCAATATACAACGGTTTACTCCGATAATATTTTCTCTTATGTAAATAATATTAATACACACGAAGGCGGAACACATTTGGTCGGTTTTAAAACAGCCTTAACAAGAACACTGAACAACTATGCTTATAAAAACGGCTTAATAAAAGAGGGTAAAATAACATTAACGGGAGATGATTTTAGAGAAGGTTTAACAGCTGTAATTTCCGTTAAAGTTCCTGAACCTCAATTTGAAGGACAAACAAAAACCAAACTTGGAAACAGCGAAACCAAATCGATAGTTGAAACATTGGTCGGCGAAAAACTTTCTGAATATTTGGAAGAAAATCCAGCCGTTGGAAAAAAGATAATCGAAAAATGTATGACTGCTGCCGAAGCCCGTGTTGCCGCTAGAAAAGCCCGTGAGCTTGCCAGAAGGAAGAATGCGTTAGACAATATGAACTTACCCGGAAAGCTCGCTGACTGTTCAATAACAGACCCTGAGCACTGCGAAATTTATATTGTTGAAGGTGATTCTGCAGGAGGTTCTGCAAAACAAGGTAGGGACAGAAGGTTTCAGGCAATACTTCCCCTTAAAGGAAAAATATTAAATGTGGAAAAAGCGAAACTAAGCAAAATATTGGAAAACAATGAAATTAAAGCAATCATATCTGCGGTTGGTGCTGGTTTTGGTGCTGATTTTGATGAAACCAAAGCAAGATACGGAAAAATTATTTTAATGACTGATGCGGATGTAGATGGAAGTCACATAAGAACATTGCTCTTAACTTTCTTTTATAGACATATGAAACAACTTGTTTCTTCCGGTAAAATCTACATTGCACAACCCCCGCTTTATAAGATAAAAAAAGGTAAACAAGAGCAATATGCTTTTGATGAAAAAGAAAGAGATGAAATATTAAAAAGACTAAAGGTAAACGGGAAAACAAACGAAGAAGAATTAGATTTCAAAGAAGGCGAGGAAGTAAAAACAAAAGGCGTAACAATATCAAGATATAAAGGTCTTGGAGAAATGAATCCAATACAGCTTTGGGATACAACAATGAACCCTGAAACAAGGACAGTGCTTCAGGTTAATTTAGACAGCGCTGCATCAGCAGACAAAATATTTGAAACCCTTATGGGAGATGCTGTTGAACCGAGGCGAGAATTTATAGAAAAGAATGCCAAATACGTAAAAAATTTGGATGTATAAAAAAACTTAAACTCTAAACACAGAAAACTATGGCTACAATTTTTGAAAAAATAATACCTGTTTCATTAGAAGATGAAATGAAATCATCTTACATCGATTATTCAATGTCGGTAATCGTTTCAAGAGCGTTACCCGATGTAAGAGACGGATTAAAACCTGTACACAGAAGAGTTCTTTTTGGAATGAAAGAGCTTGGTATAACACATAACAAAACATTTAAGAAATCTGCAAGAATAGTAGGTGAAGTCCTTGGTAAATATCACCCCCACGGTGATACCGCAGTTTATGATTCTATGGTAAGAATGGTTCAGGAATTTTCACTTCGTTACCCCCTTGTTGAAGGTCAGGGTAATTTTGGTTCTATAGACGGCGACTCACCGGCTGCTATGCGTTATACCGAAGCAAGAATGTCCAGCATTGCGAATGAGATGTTAAGGGATTTGGATAAAAACACCGTTGACTTTGCACCTAACTTTGACGACTCTTTACAAGAACCTACGGTTATGCCCTCATACATTCCTAATCTTTTAGTGAACGGTTCAAGCGGTATTGCAGTGGGAATGGCAACAAACATTCCGCCTCATAATTTAACAGAGGTTGTTGACGGGTTATTTGCACTTATTAAAAACCCGAATATAACTTCGGAAGAATTAATGAATTACGTTCATGCACCTGATTTTCCGACAGGTGGAATTATTTATGGTTATGACGGTGTAAAATCTGCTTATACCACAGGAAGAGGTATAATTAAAGTTCGTGCAAGAGCAAATATAGAAACATTAAAAAACGGAAGAGAAAATATTATTGTTACTGAGCTTCCTTACCAGGTTAACAAAGCCAATTTAATCGAAAAAATTGCCATTCTTGTTAGAGCCGGAAAGTTGACCGATATATCTAATTTAAGGGACGAGTCGGATAGAGACGGAATGAGAATAGTAATCGAGTTAAAAAGAGATGCCCAGCCACCGGTCGTATTAAATCAATTATTTAAACACACACAGATGCAAAATACATTTGGTGTTATAATGCTTGCCTTGGTTAACGGCAGACCTCAAACCCTTGATCTGAAAAGTATGATGCAGCATTTTATTAAACACCGCATGGTTGTTTTAATACGTAGAACAAAATATGAATTAGACTCTGCTGAAAAAAGAGCCCATATTTTAGAGGGATATATTATTGCTCTCGATAATATTGATGCAGTAATTGCAACGATTAAAAAATCTAAAGATGCCGAAACTGCAAAAACAAACTTGATGGAAAAGTTCAAGCTCAGTGAAGTTCAGGCTAAAGCAATTTTGGAGATGAGGCTTCAGAGACTTACAGGTCTGGAAAGAGAAAAAATTGAAAACGAATACAAAGAGATTATAAAGCTTATTGAAAACTTAAAAGGGATTCTTACAAACGAAGAAAGAAGATACCTGATTATAACCGAAGAATTAAAAGAAGTAAAAGAGAAATACGGGGATGAACGAAGAACCGAAGTGGTTAAAAACTATGAAGAATTTTCTCTTGAAGATATGATAGC
>DRJC01000276.1 GCA_011052365.1 Ignavibacteria bacterium | reverse complement strand
CGGTGTAAAGGAAGTGGGAATGGCAATCGAGTCTGCTCTTGCCGCAAGAAAAAAATGGGCAGATATGCCTTGGGAACACAGAGCTGCGATTTTTCAAAAAGCAGCTGAATTACTTTCGGGTTCCTGGCGTTCAACAGTAAATGCAGCTACAATGTTGGCACAATCAAAAACAGCATACCAGGCTGAAATTGATGCTGCCTGTGAGTTAATTGATTTCTGGAGATTCAACACTCATTTTATGACTCAATTAATGGCGGAACAGCCGATGTCGTCAAAAGGAATGTGGAACCGTTCTGAATACAGAGCTTTGGAAGGATTTGTTTTTGCAGTTAATCCTTTCAACTTTACTTCAATTGGCGGCAACTTACCAACGGCACCTGCAATGGTTGGGAATGTTGTCCTTTGGAAACCGGCATCCACCGCGGTTTATTCCGCATATTTTGTGATGAAAATATTAATGGAAGCGGGAGTACCGGACGGTGTTATAAATTTTTTACCAGGCTCAGGCGGAGAGGTTGGAAACCCTGTATTGTCAAGCCCTGATTTAGCAGGTATTCACTTTACCGGTTCAACTGCGGTTTTTCAAGGAATGTGGAAAACTGTGGGCGAAAATATTCATAAAGCAAAATACTATCCGAGAATTGTCGGGGAAACAGGCGGAAAGGATTTTCTATTTGCACATAACACAGCTAACGTTGACGCTTTGGTTGTTGCATCAATAAGGGCAGCTTTTGAATATCAAGGACAAAAATGTTCTGCGTTATCAAGAATGTATTTACCGAAATCTCTTTGGAATGATTTTAAAGAAAAGTATACGGCAGAAGTATCTAAAATTAAAATGGGGGACCCCGAAGATTTTACAAACTTTATGAATTCCGTAATTGATAAGCCTGCTTTTAACAGCATTACAGGTTACATACAATATGCAAAAGATTCCGACGAAGCCGAAATTATTACAGGCGGAGGTTCTGACGATTCCGTAGGCTACTTTATTGAACCGACAACTATCGTAACTACAAACCCTAAATTTAAAACAATGCAAGAAGAAATTTTCGGACCTGTTTTAACAATTTATATTTATGATGACGACAAATTTGACGAAACTTTAGAACTCTGTGATACAACATCTCCTTATGCATTGACAGGTGCTATCTGGTCGCAGGACAGGGAAGTGCTTGTTAAAATGTCTAATAAATTAAGACACGCGGCAGGAAACTTTTACATTAATGATAAGCCTACTGCAGCTGTTGTAGGGCAGCAGCCTTTCGGTGGTGGAAGAGCTTCCGGCACAAATGATAAAGCAGGCAGCGCAATGAACCTGTTGAGATGGATGAGTGTCCGTTCAATAAAAGAAACTTTTGATCCCCCAAAGGATTGGAGTTATCCTTTTATGGGTGAAAAATAAAACATTATGCAGCTATAAAGCGACCTTCCGGATTAGAAATGTAGAGCGAATCTCCTACCTCGGCGGTAGACTGGCCTGATTCGCTCTTGCTTATTTGGGTTTTAATTTAAGCGATTCAGGAGAATCGCTCCACATAACATAAACCCGATCCGTTGGCTAACGGTAGAAATCTTTCTCTCAAATCTTAAAAACATCACACAAATTTAACATCTCAAAATTCAACTGCATTCGCAGTTGTGATGTTACTTTCTTTTTTTCCTCGAATTTCATTCGAGGCTATTGTAAATTCAACTGCTGTCGCAGTTGTAGTTTCCAATTGTCAAGGGAAAACCCAAAATGTCATTTCGAATCCGTTAGCTAACGGATGAGAAATCTTTTACTTTAATCGAAAAAGCGAAAGGGGACTTTCGCTCTACAAATAAATTTAGCTAATATCTTTTAACAAACTTTTAAGTTTAGCTAAATTACTCTTCCAATCTTCTTTCTTTTTCTTTTCTTTTTCGACTACTTCCACAGGTGCATTATTTACAAATTTTTCGTTGGTTAATTTCTTTTCAATACCGGTAAGGGAACCTTCTAATCGAGTTATTTCTTTTTGAAGCCTGTTACGTTCAACATCCAAATCTATTACACCTTTAAGCGGAATATAAATTTCACAATTATTTAAAACTTTTGAAGCACTCGCATTTGGTTTCGAAAGATTTTCATCCACCGAAATATTTTTAGCTTTTCCAAGTTTCTTAATATAATCCAACTGTTCATTATTTATATTGCCGGCTTTAATAAATACATCAAGTTGAAGTGAAGGAGGGATGTTCATTTCTCCTCTTATATTTCTGATTGCCGTTACTACTTCTTGAAGATACGCCATATCTCTGTCGGCATTTTCATTTATTAAAGATACATCAGCTTCCGGATATGCGGATGTAGAAATACTTTCGGTTTTATTTTTTCCGGTTACAAAATGCCAAAGTTCTTCTGTTATAAACGGCATATACGGATGAACAATTTTTAATAAGCTTTCAAATATTTTTATAGAACGTGTAAGCACTGCGGATTTAATTTCTTCGTCTTCCGAACCATGCCTATCGGCAGACAGGTAAAGTCTTGTTTTGGCAAGTTCTAAATACCAATCGCAGAAATCATTCCACACAAAAGAATAAATGATTTTAGAAGCATTGTTTATTTCAAACTTATCGAGAGCCTTTTCTAATTTTTGCAGTGTTAGGTTTAATCGCGAAGCAATCCACAAGTCTGTAAAATCGATATGTTTATCAATTAACAAATTATTTAAAGGAATGTTTTGTGTATTCATCATCAAGAATCTTCCGGCGTTCCAAATCTTATTTGCAAAGTTTCTACCTATCTCACATTTATCTTTGCTGAAAAGAACATCTTGCCCGAGGGGTGCCAAGTAGATTACAGTAAAACGAAGAGCATCAGCGCCGAATTCCTTTATCACATCAATCGGATCAGGAGAGTTGCCAAGAGACTTGCTCATCTTTCTGCCTTTTAGGTCCCTGATAATGCT
>DRJC01000275.1 GCA_011052365.1 Ignavibacteria bacterium | reverse complement strand
TACTGTTTCTAACAGCATCTTTTCTGATCTTAATTCTTGTTGAATTTGATATCAGTCTTAAAAAAATATTTTCTTTCTTTAAAAGAAAAAGCAAACACTTACTTACTAAAGATGAATTAATTCAGGAAATATCCATCGACAAAAAAACGGAAGATAATTTAGAAAAAATAAAAAAGCTCGGTAAAGAAAAACCTGTAAAGAAAAAATTATTCGGTAGAAAGAAAGAAGAAGAAAAAGAACCAAAAATTAGGATAATACGAAAGAATGACGAACCTACACCTGTAGTAAAAAATGAGATACTAAAAGGTCATAATAAAAGAACAGATGTTCAAAAATCAAAAGTAATACCGTCCCCAATCAGCATTGAAGAAAAAGAAAGACAAGCAGAACTGCCCAACCCTTGGGAAGAGAAGATAAATTATACGCCGTTACCTTTGGATATTCTTAATCCTATTCCACCGGATAATATAACAGTTGCGGAAGAGGAATTAACTCACAATGCAGAACTTTTAAAAGAAAAGCTCAGACTGTTTGATATTGAAATAGAGGATATTTCCGTTACACCGGGACCGGTTGTTACTTTATTTGAAATTGTTCCCGCACCTGGAGTAAAGATAAGCAGAATTGTTGGGTTGGAACACGACATCGCATTGGCACTTGCTGCCAGGGGAATCAGAATTATTGCACCTATTCCCGGTAAAAGTGCTATCGGTGTAGAGATACCGAATGCCGTAGCTTCTTTGGTAAATGCGAGATCTGTTTTGAGTAAGATTTATGAATCAAAAGCAGAGCTTCCTATAGCAATGGGTAAGATGATAAACGGCGATGTGTTTATAGCCGATCTTACAAAAATGCCTCACATTCTTATTGCCGGTTCTACGGGTTCGGGTAAGAGTGTTGGAATAAATATGATAATTGCCAGCCTTCTTTATTCAAAGTCTCCCTCGCAAGTAAAGCTTCTGCTGATTGACCCGAAGAAAATAGAACTTTCGTTTTATAACAAACTGAGAAAACATTTTTTAGCGGTTTCACCCGATCTTGATGAAGAAATAATTACCAACCCGCAAAACGCAATACTGTTGTTAAAATCAGTTGAATACGAAATGGAGAAACGATATGATAAACTTGCAAAAGCCGGTGTAAGAAATTTAGTTGATTATAACACGAAGGTTATGAATCCAAAAACCAAACCTGCAGACACCGACGATATGAAACATCATTTTCTTCCCTATCTTGTAGTAATAATAGATGAGTTGGCGGATTTAATGATAACCGCAGGCAAGGAAGTTGAAGAACCAATTGCGAGACTGGCACAACTTGCAAGGGCGGTTGGTATTCATCTGATAGTAGCAACACAAAGACCGTCTGTAAATGTAATAACAGGTGTTATTAAAGCAAACTTCAGCGCGCGTATTGCATACCAGGTAGCAACAAAAATAGATTCGCGTACAATATTAGATATGAACGGTGCGGAACAGCTTTTGGGCAAAGGTGATGTTTTGTTTTTACCAAC
This sequence comes from Ignavibacteria bacterium, assembly GCA_011052365.1. GTDB lineage: Bacteria > Bacteroidota > Ignavibacteria > Ignavibacteriales > Ignavibacteriaceae. The sequence continues at coordinate 4,161 of DRJC01000275.1, read as the reverse complement.
AGGTTTACCCAAGCCGATAAGAATGCAAAACGCTTTTATTTCAACCGAAGAAGTTGAGAAAATTACAGAATATGTCGAATCGCAACCGGGTTATTCAAAACCGTATTTTTTACCGTCACTTTACGATAAGAAGAAACAAGCGGCATCGGGCTTTCTGTCTGATTTAGATCCAATGTTTGACGAAGCTGCAAGAGTGATAGTGCGTCATCAGCAAGGTTCGGTTTCACTTTTGCAAAGACGGTTAAAACTCGGGTATTCACGCGCTGCAAGAATAGTTGATCAGCTTGAAGAAGCCGGAATTGTTGGAGCAAGTGACGGAAGTAAAGCACGAACGGTACTTGTTGAAAACGAAGAACAACTTGAAACAATTATTCGTTCACTGTAGTCTATATTATTTTACTATTATAAAATTATAATGAAAAATTTACTTAAAATATTTCTCTTAACATTTTTATTCTTTCAGCTTTTTATAGGTGTTGGTTCTGCCCAATCATTACTTAAAAAAGTTCAAAATAAATTTAATTCGATAAAAGATATTTCTGCCGACTTTGTTCAGCAAACAAACGGAAGAGAAAGTTTGAAGGGCAAAATTAAATTTAAACAAAAGGATAAAATAAGAATTGAATTAGGGAATATTATAATAGTTTCCGACGGTAAAACAAACCGGAGCTATAATAAAAAAAGAAACAAAATTATAATAAGCAGCGTAGACAAGGAAAACCCGTCAGTGTTTTCTCTTAGAAAGTTTATTGAAGAATACCCACAACTTAGTAATGTAAGTGAGAAAAGAGAGAAAAATACATTTATATTAAAGATTGTACCGAAAAAAGATTCGGGTTTAAATTTTAATTATACTGAGTTATATTTTAATACTGCTTATCAGATAAAAGAGATTTTTATAAAGGGAGCAGAATACGGGTCAATAATGATCATGTTTATCAATTATAAAGAGAACAATGGGTTTAAAGATTCTATTTTTAAAATAACTCCATCAAAAGGAACTGAAACTATTGACCTCCGCTGATAAAAAATCAAATAAACTTAAACACATTATTGAATACTCGCTTCCTATTATTTTAGCGGTTGTTTTTTTGTACATTGCTTTTCTTAATGTAGATTTTGGTGATGTCTTACGTATTGTTTCTAATGCATCAATTTTCTGGATACTTATTTTTATAATTGTAATGTTGTCTTCTCATTATGTCAGAGCCGTACGGTGGAAAGTTATTTTAAATTCCGTAAAACCTGATGTATCAATTAAAAATTTATTTGCAGCGTTAATGGTGGGCTACGGTGTTAATAGTGTAGTGCCGAGGTTGGGTGAAATATCAAGAGCTGTTTTGGTTGGCAAATGGGAAGGTCTTTCCAAATCATCAATGCTCGGAGCTGTAATTGTTGAAAGGGTAATTGACATAATTTTTTTGGGATTGGCAATACTTGTTTCCGTAATTATTTGGACGGAGAATTTATACGACAGCTTTCCCTGGTTAAAATCGGCATTGATTATAAGTATGATTTTAATGGGCGTAGTGATTTTCTTCTTCTATTTAACAATAAAATTTAGAGAAAAATTTTACGGAATTATAATAAAATTATTGAGTCGTTTTTCCGAAAAACTTGCACACAAAGTTGCCTATATTTTTGAAATGCTTACACACGGTTTCGCCTCGTTAAAGGGAGCAAAGAACTATACATTAACAATATTGTTAAGCATATTAATGATGTTGCTTTACGGTTTAAGTTCATACGTCGGGCTTTATACAATTGGTATGCAAAATATAAAAGATGTTTCCTATGAAATGGGATGGATTGTAATGAGCATTAGTGCAATCGGTGTTGTTATACCAACTCCCGGTGGAACAGGTTCATATCATACTTTAGCAAAATCTGCTTTGGTTTTACTTTTTGGTTTTGGTGAAAATATAAGCATGGCTTATGCAGTTCTGACTCATATCATTTCATACTTTGTGTTTATTTTTTCCGCACTGTTCGTATATTTTTTCTGGAACAAACAACACTATAATTTTTTCAAAATTGCAGAATCTGAAAAGGAAACAGAATGAAGAAACTATTAATCGTTTATTTTTTATTATTGTTTGGAAGTACTTCATTTTCACAATACAGTATACGTACGGGATTAGGTATCGAATTAAAAAACACATCATCCTTTTACGATTATATAAATCAGAATTTTGCCCCGGCAAACGGGCAACTGAAAAATTTTAATACGACAGTAAATTTTTCAGCTGAAATAGATAGAACAATAAACGACAATTTTGATGTTGGTGTTGAAATGGCTTACGGTCTGTATTCATTCAATTATCAATATAATCTTGGGTTATATAAAATTTCCACGAATAATTTTATGCCTTCACTTTTAGCGTATTATGTATTAAGCGGGAAGGGCTATAATTTTAAATTCGGTGGCGGTGCCGGTTTAAGATTTATTAATGTTGACGAACTATTACCGGGGACACCAACAGCTACTACATATAGTTCTACTGGTGTAGGATTTATAATAAGGGGGATGGGAAATACGCAAGTAGGAAAAAATCTTTACGCAAATATTACTGCAGATTTAAGATTTGATCTAAACAATGACGTAAGTAACGGCGGCAAAAAATTGTTCAACCCTGCTTTGAACAAAAATGTAAAATTTAATTCATTTTCAGCGGGGCTAACACTCGGAATAACATATCTTTTTTAGGAGAGATTATTGAATATATTCGAAGCAATTTTTTTAGGCATCATACAAGGATTAACTGAATTTTTACCTATCAGCAGTACGGGACATCTTACAGTTGCCGGTAAAATGATGAATTTAATTTCAACCGAAAACCCCCAACATTGGACTGCATTTATTGCGGTAATTCAACTTGGTACATTGATAGCGGTTCTTTTTTATTTCCGTAATGACATCATTTCAATAATAAAAGAATTTTTTAGGGATAATCTATTTGAAAGAAAAAAATATTCTTTACAGGGCAACAATTCAAAATTAGGGTGGTTAATTATAATCGGCAGTATCCCGGTTGCTGTAATCGGACTTTTTTTCAAAGATTTTATTGAAGGTTCTTTTACAAAAGAATTACATATAATAGCAATAAGTTTGATTGTTTTTGCAATAATTTTAGCAATTGCTGAAAAAACCGCTAACTTCAAAAAAGATGTTGATAAACTAAACATAAAAGATTCTTTAATAATTGGGTTTGCCCAGGCGTTTGCACTTATTCCCGGTTCATCGCGTTCAGGTACTACCATAACCGGCGGTTTGTTTGTGGGACTTAATAGAGAGGCTGCTGCAAGATATTCTTTTTTACTTAGCATACCCGCAGTCTTTGCAAGCGGTTTGCTCGAGCTTTATGAATCATTAAAATTTCTCGATGCTTCAATGGCTGTTAATCTTTTAGTATCGACAATTGCATCGGGTATTAGCGGTTACTTGGCAATTGGACTTTTGCTAAGATACTTGAGAAAAAATTCTACGTTTGTTTTTATTTATTACCGGGTAGCTATCGGTGGTCTTATTTTAATTTTATTATATTTTAATATTTTATAAATAAAGGAGAACTTATGAAGAAACAAAAAATGACACTTATTTTATTACTTTTAATTGTTGGCTTCAGCACTGTTGCACAAAGTAATATCATAGAAAATAATCTAAAAATGAAAACGGAGAAAAAATTAATGACTGATTCAACAAAATCCGCAAATGAGATAACAGTAGCTATAATGAAAACAAATATGGGTGATATTGAGATTCAGCTTTTCCCCGAATATGCACCCTTAGCAGTAGAAAGTTTTGTTAAGCACGCAGAAACCGGGTATTACAAAAATGTAATATTTCACAGAGTGATTGACGGTTTTATGATTCAAGGCGGTGACCCGACAGGAACGGGACGCGGCGGTGAAAGTATTTGGGGCAAACCTTTTAAGGATGAATTTACACCCAAACTTAAATTTGATGAACCAGGAATATTAGCAATGGCAAATGCAGGTCCAAACACAAACGGAAGTCAGTTCTTTATTACATTGGTTCCTACACCATGGCTAAATAATCATCACACAATATTCGGAAAGGTAATTGAAGGAATGGATGTTGTTAGCTCTATAGGAAAAACAAAAACAGAAAAACCATCCAACAAACCTTACAGCGATATT
>DRJC01000274.1 GCA_011052365.1 Ignavibacteria bacterium | reverse complement strand
TTTGCTTTAGCAGTTTGTAAATCTTTTTTTATTACCTGCAAACTTTTGTTTTGGAGTCCCAACAAATAATAATTAGTTTTAACTAAAAACTGAACATACTTTTCGGTTCTTGTTTTTTTATACTTTACAGCCGAAAGCCCTTCTGCTGCTGCAGCTCTTCCAAAGAACCCGTCAAAGTTTATCAACGGTTGTTTTACAACTATTCTCGTATTATAATTACTTGTGTTGTTCGGGTTGTTTAACAACACAGGATTAAAATCAGCCGGTGAAATAATCTTTTGTTTCAGCTTAAAACCGAACACGGATATCGGGTCATCCGTTTTTATAAATGTTTCCGAAAGCGTAACCTGCGGCATAAATACCGATAAAGATTTATTCTTGTCGGCAGACATTTTATCAATTTCCGCACGTGCCAACCTTAATTCAAAATTCTTTTTATTTGCTAAATTAAGTGCATCATTAAGTGATAATTTAACTCTATTATTTTCCTGAGCATTTAACCCGGGTAAGGTCAGCATCAAGATTAAAAAGCTAAAGTTTAGTCTTTTCCATAGAAGGAACATTTCAACCTCATTTATTATTATCTGTTAAATATTAGATGTGAGTTAAGATTTTTACAAACATCGTCACGATTTACAAGTAGTACGATGCAACAACTAATATTTGGATTCATTTTAAGTTTCTCTTTATAAGAATTTTTATTGAGGCGTGTAAATACGGCAGTGTATAAATTGCCTTTAGCAGCAACTTCCACTATTTTTTAAGTATAAAAATTGAAAAGCAAAAAGAGGTTAAAAATGAAAAAATTATTGTTGGTTATAATATTGTTGGCTATACCTGTTATCGCACAAAACAAAAGACCGATAACCGTAAATGACCTTTGGGCAATGAAAAGAATAGGAAGTTTTGAACTTTCACCGGACAGCAAAACCATTGCTTTTTCCGTTACCACATATAATATGGAAACTAATAAAGGTAATACCGGTATATATTTAATTGATTCGGACGGAAAAAATCTTCGTCCCTTAAACAATTCTAAAAAGAACGAAAGCAGTCCAAAGTTTTCACCCGACGGAAAACACGTAGCTTATTCTTTAAAGGGACAAATTTGGATCAGCGATTTTAACGGTAATAATCCGAAACAGGTAACTGATATTTACTCAGGCGCTTCGGGTTTTGAATGGTCGCACGACGGCAGTAAACTTTTATTTGTTTCTTCGGTTTATCCCGATAGTAAAACACAGAAAGACATAGAGCAAAGAGATAAAGAACAGAAAGAAAGTAAAGTTAAAGCTAAAATACTTACGCACTTAATGTTTAGATACTGGAATCATTGGCTTGGTGAAAAGAGAGACCACCTTTTTATTTATGATTTGAAAACCAATAAATATACAGATTTAAATTTTCTGAAAAATCACGATATCCCACCTTTAGACTTAGGCAGCGGAAACGATTATAATTTTTCACCCCGCGATAATGAAGTAGCATTTACAATGAATGCTGCTGAAAGAGTTCAGAATAGTACTAATAATGAAATCTATATTATTAACCTTAAAACATTAAAAGAAAAGAAAATATCTAAAAGCCCGGGCGCAGATGCACAGCCTATTTATTCACCTGACGGGAAGTACGTCGCTTTTACATCTATGAGAACAGCCGGTTTTGAAGCGGATAGAAAAGAACTTACTCTTTACAACAGAAAGACAGGGAAGCTAAAAGATTTAACACCAAAATTCGATCGGTCGATAGGGGAAATGATTTGGTCACCTGATTCAAAAACAATTTATTTTACTTCCCCTAATGAAATTTACAACTCGGTTTATAAAATAAATATTGAAACCGGTAAAGTAAAAATGATATTAAAAGATCATGTTAACAGCGGTTTAACCATATCACCGGACGGCAAAACAATTTACTTTAAACAGCAGCGTTCAAACCTGCCTTATGAAATATTCTCAATGAATAATGACGGAAGTAATATTAAACAATTAACTAATTTAAATAGAAAGTTACTATCGAAATTGGAAATGATTCCTATTCAAACTTTTTGGTCCAAAGGAGCCGGGGGTAAAGAGATACAATCTATTTTGGTAAAACCGCCTTTCTTCGACAAATCGAAAAAATATCCGTTGATATTTTTAATTCACGGTGGACCCCAAGGTCACTGGACGGATGATTTTCATTACCGCTGGAACACACAATTATTTGCTTCAAAAGGATACGTGGTTGTTGCTCCAAATCCAAGGGGAAGCGTAGGTTACGGTCAGCAGTTCACGAATGAAATATCAAAAGACTGGGGAGGAAAAGTCTACACAGACTTAATGAATGCCTACGATTATGCCTTGTCAAATTTTAATTTTATTGATAAGAAGAACACATTTGCTGCCGGGGCTTCTTACGGCGGTTATATGATAAATTGGATAGAAGGTCATACGGACAGATTCAATGCGCTTGTTTCTCACGACGGAGTATTTAATACAGTAAGCATGTGGGGAACAACTGAAGAATTGTGGTTCCCTGAGTGGGAATTCGGCGGCACCCCTTGGCAGAACAGAGCATTATACGAAAAATGGTCTCCTCAACGTTTTATACAAAATGCAAAAACACCTATGTTAATATTTCAAGGTGCAAATGATTTTAGAGTTCCCGAAGAGCAGGCTTTTCAATTATTTACATCTTTACAGAGATTGGGTGTTCCGAGCAAATTAATTTATTTCCCCGATGAATACCATTTTGTAACAAAACCTCAAGACGCAAGACTTTGGTGGAATTCCATTTTTGATTGGTTCGAAAAATACAAGAAGGAATAACAATGAAAGAAGTTGAAGAAATAGATTTTGATTATGACAAGCCTGAAAAATTAGTCGAATTAGAAGCCGGGAGCAGTGAAGATCAGGAAAAGTATATTGATGAAAATCTTTGGGAAAAACTGGAAAGGGTAGGTAAGAAAATATCTTTTGCTAAAGATATTTTTGCGCTTGTAAAATATATGCGTGACTCCAATGTAAGCTGGTACAGAAAATCAATTGTAGTAGGAGCATTGATTTATTTTATAGTACCGATTGATGCTATACCGGATATTACCCCTTTGATCGGTTACCTTGATGATCTCGGTGTGATTACAGCCGTGCTTAAATTTTTAGGCAGCGAACTTATACCTTATTATGATAAGGATTATAAAAGTTAGAATAAAAATTGCTTTAGCATAAAATTCAAATTGAACTTTTTCATATAATAAGTTTCGCAACATAATTATCAAGCGGATATAACTTGACAAAACTTGACACTATTAAAAGGATAATTTAAATTTGCTTTATGCAAAAAGAATTAAATACGAATCTAATAAAAGAACGATTATCTCATTACGGTTATAATCAATCCTCAATTAGCAAAGAACTTGTCGTTAGTAGAGAGGCTGTTTCTCAATGGCTTAAGAATAAGTCGTTCCCAAAGCCTTCAAAATTATTAATGTTAAGCAAAATACTTAACCTGAAATTTGATGAAATAACATTACAGAAAGAATTACCCATACCTAAAATCTCTTTTAGAAAAGTAGGAAATGTAAAGACAAAGAAAAAACATATTCAAGTTGCGCAACAAATGGGCTTTGCTTTAAGAGAAATAACAGAATACCTTCCTTCTGAAATGATGATAAAGCCTTCCGAATTAAAACAACCTGTCAATGAATATAGCTATATTCAAAAAATTGTTAACCTTGTAAGAAAAAAATATAATATAACAGAAGATAGATTAAATTTTAAAGAGGTTATTTCAATATTAAACTCGTTTAATGTCATATTAATTCCTCAACTTCTTGGAACTAAAAACCAACACGAAAATGCATTACACATTTATCTACCTGACAGCCAAACGACTTGGGTGTTTATAAATTTAGACACGAAAATATTCGATTTTAAATTTTGGCTTTCGCATGAACTCGGGCATATTTTAACACCATCTTTAGAAGATAAAAAAGCAGAAGATTTTGCTGATAATTTTGCCGGAGCCTTCCTTTTTCCAAGTAATTTAGCTGAAGAAAATTATTTCAAAATAAAAGCAATCAGAGGAATTTATAAAAAGATTGATTATACAATCAAGATTGCTAATCAACTAATAATATCTCCTATTACTATTTATAAAGAAATTAATAAGTTTGCAGAATTTAGAAAATTGCCCGGTATAAATCTTGAACCCCATATTTTCAAAGCAACAACTAATTTTACTAAAAAATATAAATTAATGAGCCGGCACCTTTTTAAAGATGAAAAGCCTGATGCTGAAACTTATATTAAAACGGTTGAAGAAAAATATGAAACTATATTTTTTAAGTTACTTGAAAAATTATATTTAGCAAAAGGATTAACCGAAGGATATATCAAAACAGTAATGAATCTACCTATTACTGATGCAAAAGAAATATATAAATATATTGTAAATGGCACAAAGTAAGATTCTTCTCGATACAAATTCTTACCTTCGCTTAGCTCAATCTAAACATCCCTTATTAGGGCAGCCTTTCGGGAAAAATAATTTAACATTATATATTCATAAAGAAATAGAGATCGAATTAAAAAGAAGTGGTAGGTTGCAAAGTAAGTTTAGTTGGATTGAACAAGATGAGTATTTACAAAACAGAAAAAAAAGGCTAAAAATATCAAAAGTTGAAAGTGAAGAGATTGAGAAAAATTTCGATTTTATATGGGGTTATCAAAAAGAATCCGGGCTAAAACTTTCTAGAGAAGATATTTACTGTATAGCAACAGCTTTAGAGTTAAAAATTCCATTAGTGACAGATGACCAAAATATGATTTTAACTTGTAAAGAGTTTGAAGTAAAAGTTATGAATACACTTGAACTAATGAAAATGATGTCTGTAAATAATTTTATAGATAACACTATGATTCAACAAATTGTTGATTACTGGAAATATGAAAATGATTTACCTGCTAATTTTGATAATGATTTTAAAAAATTATTTTAATATAAATGAGTCTGCTCTAAAAAGGTATGTTTAACAAAATTATGTTTTGTTTTTGTTCAAAATTTTTACCCGATTTTCTCATAATTAACCTTTTT
>DRJC01000273.1 GCA_011052365.1 Ignavibacteria bacterium | reverse complement strand
TTTTTTATAATTATTCTCGACGGTGTAGGTATAGGTGAATTACCCGATGCCGCAGATTATGGTGATACCGGAAGTAATACGCTTTCAAATATTGCAGAGGCTGTCGGTGGTTTAAATTTACCAAATCTTGAAAAAATGGGCTTGGGAAATATTGAAAACATTAAAGGCGTGAACAAAACAGAAAATCCCATAGCTTCTTTCGGTAAGATGAAAGAAATATCAAATGGTAAAGATTCTATTACAGGGCATTGGGAAATATCGGGCTTGTATGTTGATACGGAATTCTCATATTTCCCCGGTGGCTTCCCAAAAGATTTGACAAACAAGTTTTTAGAGAAGACTAACTGCAAAGGGTTTTTGGGTAACAAAGCTGCTTCCGGTACGGAAATAATAAAAGAATTGGGTGATGAACATGTTACAACCGGTTATCCTATAATTTATACTTCCGCCGATTCTGTCTTTCAAATTGCTGCACACGAAGAGGTTATTCCGTTGGAAAGATTATATCAAATATGTTCAATTACAAGGGAAGAAGTATTAACCGAGCCGTTCGTGGTTGGTCGTGTAATAGCAAGACCGTTTTTAGGCAGGTCAGGTAATTACACACGAACTACAAACAGAAGGGATTTTTCACTCAATCCTCCGCAAGATACAATATTAGATTATCTGCAAAAAAATAATATCAATACGGTTGCTATCGGTAAAGTAAACGATCTTTTTAACTATCGCGGTATAAACGTTAAAGAAAAAACAAAATCAAATGCAGAGGGCTGCGAGAAACTGCTTGAGTATATAAACAAAGTTTCTAATAGTTTGATATTTACAAACTTGGTGGACTTTGATGTTTATTATGGACACCGGAATAATCCTCAAGGATTTTATGAAGCATTAAAAGATTTTGACAATTTTTTGCCTGCATTTTTATCAAGACTTGATGAAAATGATATAGTACTGATCACTGCTGATCACGGTAATGACCCGACAACACCAAGCACAGACCATAGCAGGGAATTTGTTCCCTTAATTGTTTTTAATAAAAACAAAGGAGCTAATAATCTGGGTGTAAGAGAAACTTTTTCGGACGTTGGTAAAACTGTTGCCGATTTTTTTGCTATTGATAACACACTAAAAGGGAAAAGTTTTTTAAACTCAATTTAATTGATTTTAAGGATTCCCTTGTATTTAAACATTCATCAAACTAAATTTAATACTAATAAGATTTAAGAATTAATAAAGTAAGAGTATACAATATGTTTTTAGGTAAAGTAATCGGTACAGTTTGGGCAACACGCAAAGATGAAAATCTTGTTGGAGCAAAGTTTTTAATAGTACGCCATCTTGACCTCGAGTTAAATGAAAAAGATAATTTTGTAGTTGCGGTTGACAGCGTTGGTGCAGGCGAGGGCGAAGTAGTACTTGTTGCAACCGGTAGTTCATCCAGGCAAACCCACTTCACTCAAAATAAACCTGTTGATGCTGTTATAATGGCGATAGTCGATAAACTTGATGTACCGCTTAAGGAATTATTAGAACAACAGGAGAGTTGAAAAATTTCTTTCAACTATCATTATTTAAAAGTATAAATATGTTTTTAGGTAAAGTAATTGGCAACGTTTGGGCAACAAGAAAGTATGAGACTTTAAAAAGTTTTAAAATGCTTTTTGTACAACCCATTAACGCACAAAATGAAAATGTAGGAGAACCGATAATAGCTGTTGATACTGTCGGCGCCGGAACGGGTGAAACCATTTTTTACATAACAGCCTCTGAAGCAGTTATTCCTCTGCCTGTTGATATGGCTCCCGTTGATGCTTCTATTGTTGGTATAGTAGATTCTATAAATACTTAAAAATTTTAGAGGGAATATATTTTTGAGAATATCAAAACAATTTACTAAACGGGAAAGCCAATCTCTTGATAAATACTTACAGGAAATTGGTAAAGTAGATCTTTTAACAGCGGAACAAGAAATTGAATTAGCTGTAAGAATAAAAAAAGGGGACCAGGCTGCATTAGAGTTATTAACCAAAGCTAACTTAAGGTTTGTAGTTAGTGTCGCTAAACAATATCAAAATCAAGGGTTGTCTTTGGGGGATTTAATTAACGAAGGTAACCTGGGTTTGATAAAAGCAGCAAAACGTTTTGATGAAACAAGAGGTTTTAAATTTATCTCTTATGCTGTTTGGTGGATAAGACAATCAATACTTCAAGCGTTGGCTGAACAGTCCAGGATAGTTAGGCTACCTCTTAACAGGGTTGGGGCACTAAACAAAATAGGTAAAGCCTACAGCAATTTAGAGCAGGAGTTTGAAAGAGAACCCAATGCTTCCGAGATAGCAAACGAACTTGAAATGGATATTAGTGAAATTTCCGATACTTTAAAAATATCAGGGCGGCATATTTCTGTTGATGCACCCTTTGCACAAGGTGATAATAACAGTCTGCTCGATGTAATTGAAAATGAGCATCAACCCGAACCGGACAACTCTTTAATGACGGAATCTTTAAAATCAGAAATCAACAGGGCTTTATCAAGTTTATCCGAACGTGAAGCGGAAGTTATAAAACTGTATTTCGGATTGAAAAAAGAATACTCTTTAACTTTGGAAGAAATTGGGGACAGATTTAATTTAACCAGGGAAAGAGTAAGACAAATAAAAGAAAAAGCAATTCGCAGACTAAGGCATGCGTCAAGAAGTAAAAATCTTAGAACTTACCTGGGGTAAAAATAAAAAATACAATTTCTTCTTACTATTTTCTGTTAGCCTGGTAAGTTTGTTCTTGTATTCGGGGTGTGCTGCCAGTTCAAATTCTTCAAGATATAATAGAAATAAACCAAAAGAAAAGAACACAATAAGTGATGCCAGGTTCACTCCCGATGATCCCGATATTGCACCGGCTGACAACACACCTGTAAATATTGATCGTCTTGTTGCAAAGATTAATACCCCGGCAAATCGTTCTTCAGGGAATTTAAAATCAAAAGAAAAAATGCTGATGGAGATAATCAGTTATATGAATACTCCTTATAAATTTGGAGGTAATTCTAAGAAAGGAATTGATTGTTCAGCTTTTACTCAAACTATATTTAGAAATGCCGTTTCTGTTAGATTAAATAGAACTGCAAGAGATCAGTACAAAGAGGGTAAAGACATTGATGAGAAGAAAGAATTAAAATTTGGAGACCTGGTTTTTTTTGATACAAGAAAAACTGTTAAGCCCGGGCACGTCGGTATTTATTTAGGTGATAACCTATTTGCACATGCAAGTTCATCTAAAGGTGTTACAATTTCTTCTTTTACGTCCTCTTATTATTCAAGTCGTTATATGGGAGGAAGAAGAATTAGTAAATTTTAAAATCTACTAATTCTTAATCTCTCATTCCCAATTTTATATCAACTGCAGCCTGAAGTTGAGCCGCAAGTCATACATTTTAAGCATGTACCGTTTCTAACCATTGTTATGCTTTGACACTCTGTACAAATGTCACCGGTATATCCTTGTTCTATTGCTGTTTTAACTTTAGCAGTTAATATAGAAGTTTGACCACCGGATGAATTTTTGTTTCTTTCACTTACATGTTCTTTGGCTGATGTTCCTTCCCTGTCCAGTATAACTTTCTTTTGTTTTTTAGCTTTACCATTATCATCATAGTTTTCTATATTTTGTACGATACCCGGAGAAACTTTTTGTTCAACTTCGTAGGGAGTTACATGAGCTAAATCATTTCTACCCAAATATGTTACAGCCAATTCCCTGAAAATATAATCAATAACAGAAGTTGTCATCTTTATCTTTTCGTTTCCCGTTACCATACCGCTTGGATCAAAACGAGTAAATACAAAAGCGTCAACGAATTCTTCTAAAGGAACACCGTGCTGTAAGCCCAAAGAAATTGAAATTGCAAAGCAGTTTAACAAGCTTCTGACAGCAGCACCTTCGCGGTGCATATCAATAAAAATTTCACCGAGTTGTCCGTTATCATATTCGCCTGTTCTTACGTAAACAGATTGTCCGTTTATTTTGGCTTTTTGAGTGTAACCGGTACGTCTGTCGGGTAATTTTTTTCTTTTGGCTATATAACGATACATAATTTTTTCAGCATATTTTACAATATCGTTGTTCTCTTTATCTTCAAGTAGTTCCTCTAATTCTTCATCACTTATTGTGTTTAATGGTTGGGATAATTTAGAGCCGTCCCTGTAAAGAGCATTTGCTTTAACACCTAATTTCCAAGATTCCAAATAAGCTTTTTTAATATCATCAACTGTTGCATTATTTGGTAAGTTAATTGTTTTTGATATTGCACCTGAAATAAAGGGTTGTGCAGCTGCCATCATTTTTATATGTGCAGTTGAACGGATAAATCTTGTTCCTTTTTTACCGCATTTATTGGCGCAATCAAAAATAGGATAATGCTTGGTGTCTAAGAAAGGTGCGCCTTCTATAGTCATTGTTCCACAAATATAATCGTTAGCAGATGCAATTTCTTGTTTTGAAAAACCTAAAGCCGATAAAAGATTAAAGTTGTAATCTTCAATGTTTTCCTTATCAAGATTTAATTTTTCAATCAGAAATGTTTTACCGATTGTAAAAGAATTAAAAGCAAAACTTAGGTCAAAAGCAGAAGGTAAAGCATTTTCAATTTTGTTTAATATTACATCTGTAAATCCTTTTGCTTTTAATGTTTCAGGATTTATATAAGGACAACCTTCCAGGCTTCCCGAACCTTTTGCATACTTTGTAATTTCATTAATCTGGTCTTGATTATATCCCAGTTTTTTTAGAGCGGGTGGAATAGATTGATTTATTATTTTAAAATAACCGCCTCCGGCAAGTTTTTTGAACTTAACGAGAGCAAAATCCGGTTCAACACCTGTTGTATCACAATCCATCACTAAACCTATGGTTCCGGTAGGTGCAATTACGGTAACCTGGGCATTTCTAAATCCATAATTATTACCGAGTTCTAAAGCTTTATCTGCATCTTCTCTCGCAGCTTTTAATAAATCAGAAGGGCAGTGGTTTGGATTTATGCCCATTGGAAAAATACTAAGTTTTTCATATTCTTCTTTAGGTACATTGTATGCAGCTCTCCTGTGATTTCTTATAACTTTGAGCATGTGTTTCTTATTTGCCTCGTACTTGGTGAAAGTTCCGAGGTCTTTAGCCATTTCCGCAGATGTTGCGTAAGCCGACATATGCATAATTGAAGTAACAGCCCCACAAATAGCGAAAGCTTCGTTACTATCATAAGGTATGCCCTTAAGCATAAGAAGAGATCCCAGGTTAGCAAAACCCAAACCTAAGGTTCTGTAATTGTAACTTAATTGAGCAATTTCTTTGCTTGGGAATTGAGCCATAAGAACGCTAATTTCAAGAACTATAGTCCATGTTCTTGTTGCATGCCTGAATGCCGGAATATTAAATTCTTTGGTTTCTCCATTATAAAATTTTGCAAGGTTTAATGAAGCGAGGTTGCAAGCAGTGTCATCCAAAAACATATACTCGCTGCATGGATTTGAAGCTTTTATTTCTCCGCCTTCGGGACAGGTATGCCATTCATTTATTGTAGTATGGTATTGAATACCCGGGTCTGCCGAAGACCAAGCTGCATAAGCAATTTGATCCCATAGTTCTGTGGCTTTTAATGTTTTGCAAGCTACGGGATTTCTATTTTCTTCTTTTGCTTTTTTCTTTTCAACTCTCCAATAAAGATCCCAGTCACTGTCTTTTAAAACAGCAGTCATAAATTTGTTGGTAACTCTTATGGAGTTATTTGAATTCTGTCCTGCAACAGTAAAGTAAGCTTCAGAATTCCAATCTGTATCATAAACTGGAAATTCGATAGACTTAAAACCGAGTTTCGCTAATTGAATTACTCTTTCAATATAATTATTTGGGATATTAACTTTTTTAGCTTCCAGTACAGCAGCTTTCAATTTCTGATTTACCATTTTGTTAAAGCGGTCATTTTCAGGATGCTCTGCATAGCAAGCCTGCATAATATCATTAAGATGGTAATTACAAAGTTTTGAACCTGTAACCATTGCCGCTACTTTCTGTTCTTCTACAACTTTCCAGTTTATATATTCTTCAATATCCGGATGATCCAAATCTACAGTCACCATTTTCGCAGCTCTTCTTGTTGTTCCGCCGGATTTTATTGCCCCCGCTGCTCTATCACCGATTTTTAGAAATGACATTAAACCTGATGATTTTCCTCCTCCGCTTAACGGCTCTTCTTTTCCTCTTATATCGGAAAAATTTGAACCTGTTCCTGAGCCGTATTTAAAAAGTCTTGCTTCTCTCACCCACAGATCCATTATGCCGCCTTCATTTACAAGGTCATCTTTAATGGATTGAATAAAACACGCGTGAGGTTGAGGATGTGTGTAAGCGTCTGTTGATTGTGTAAGTTTACCTGTTTTATAATCTACATAATAGTGACCCTGAGCCGGACCTGAAATGCCGTAAGCCCAATTAAGACCGGTATTAAACCACTGTGGACTGTTCGGTGCAGCAAACTGATTTGTTAACATAAACATAAGTTCGTCATAAAAAGCTTTGGCATCTTCTTCTGTATCAAAATATTCTGCTTTCCAACCCCAGTAAGTCCAGCAGCCTGCTAATCTGTGGAAAACTTGACGAGCATCATTTTCAGATGAAAACCTTTCGTCTTCAGGAAGTTGACCGAGTTTTTGCAAATCCGCAGTGGATGGTTGCAGCCAATTGGGGATACCTTTTTCTTTATTTTTCTTTAATAATTTTGGTATACCGGCTTTTCTAAAATATTTTTGTGCAATAATATCAGTGGCTACTTGCGACCAAGTTGACGGTACCATTACATTTTCCATGTGGAATACAATAGTTCCATCTGGGTTTCTAATCTCAGAAGTTCTTTTTACAAACTCTATCGATGATAATGGATCTTTTCCTGTTTGGGTAAAAAATCTATCAATGTGCATATTTATACTCCGTAAACTTGATGTTTGTATTAATGATTTGGGTTGGCAATATTAAAAATATTTTGTTGAAATGGTATATTGATTTATAATTTTTTTTCATTAAGAAGTAAAAAATTTTGTTGAGTTTGAATCGGTAAAAATTCAAACAGAAATTAAAAAAAAACACTTTATAATTCTTGTCCGAAGGGCGATAAATTAAAATCCAACATCGAGATTTTTTTTGACAAATTCAAATTTTTTTCAAAAAATATTTTAAATATTATTTTCAATCATCAAAGATGTTAAATTATCATTGAATATGTCCACTTATAAAATAATTTTGTATCACATAAAGTTTAAATTTATATTTTATAAGTTGTTTTTTAATGTTTAACATAATATTAGGAAATTTTTGAACGAAGAAAAAGTAATTGAAATTCTCGGTTTAACTAAGAAATTTAAAAGTCTTACCGCTGTAAATGATTTAGACTTAACAGTTTACAAGGGTGACGTATTCGGTTTTTTGGGTCCAAACGGAGCAGGGAAAAGCACTACAATAAGAATGATGCTTTCGCTAATCTCACCCACTTCAGGAACAATTAAAATATTCGGTAAATCATTAATATCCGAGAGAAATGAAATTTTAAAAAGAGTCGGAGCAATAGTTGAAAAACCTGACTTCTATAAAACTCTTACTGCTTATAAAAATTTATCCATACTTGGTAGATTAAGTATGGGTGAAGTTTCTCGAAAAAAAATTATGGAGATGCTTGAGCTTGTAGGGCTTGATAAAAGATATAAGAGTAAGGTAAAAACATTTTCTCACGGAATGAAACAACGCCTTGGAATTGCACAGGCACTTTTGCATGACCCGGATTTAATCGTGTTAGATGAACCAACAACCGGACTTGACCCACAGGGGATGAAAGAAATTAGAGATTTATTAATTCTACTCAGCCGTGAAAAAGGGAAAACAATTTTTCTTTCTTCTCATATATTATCCGAAATAGAAATTGTTGCCAACAGGATGATAATTTTAGATAAAGGTAAAAAAGTTGTAGAGGGTAAAGTAGGTGAACTGTTAAATAAGAACAAATTAAAAGTAACATTTGAAGTTAATGATATTAATTCAGCAAAAAATATTTTAGACAATACTGTTTGGAAAGACAAAATTTATTCGTCCATAGATAACAAAATGGTTTTTATCTTGGAACCGGAGAATATTTCTTCATTGAATAAATATTTTGTTGAAAACAACGTTGCAGTAAGTGCTGTAATTCCAACCCGTTCTTTAGAAGAATACTTCCTAAATATTACGGATAAAAGTAAATAATGACGACTTTAATTAATATCGAATTATATAAAATTTTTAAAAAATGGAGAACCTATATAAGCTTTATTGCAGTTACTCTTTTAGTCCTGCTTATTCAATTAGCTATATCAATCAGCGGCAGAGATGCAACAAGAGGGTTAACAGGTCAATTATCGAATTCATTTGTAATGGTCGGCAATTTACTCAATGCTTACTTCGTGTCATATTTAATATTAAACTTTGTAATAGTAAATGTTCCATTTTTAATTGTTCTTGTTGCCGGCGATATGTTAGCGGGTGAAGCAACTGCCGGAACTTATAGAGTTCTATTAACACGTCCCGTCTCAAGATTTCAAGTTGTACTGTCAAAATTTTTATCGAGTTTAATATATAGTTATTTACTAATATTATGGCTTGCGGTCTTAAGCATTGTATTGGGGATAGTTTTATTCGGTACCGGTGAATTAATTGTTCTGCAAAAAGGGCTGATTATTTTTGCTAAAGATGATATAATTTGGAGGTTTATTTTAGCCTATTTTATGGCGGGTTTAAGTATGAGTACGGTTGCAGCATTGGCATTTTTCTTTTCTTCACTTGTTGAAAACGCAATTGGTCCCATCATTACTGCATTGGCAATAATTATAGTTTTCACGATAATATCTGCAGTTCCGATAGATTTTTTCCAAGTAATAAAACCATATTTATTTACGAATTATATGTTTTCCTGGAGATTATTTTTTGACGGTACTCTAAACTATGTTGAAATTATTAAATCTGTTTCAGTTCTTTTGGCACACATCGTTGTATTGTTCGGTATTACAGCTTACATATTTGAAAAAAAGGATATTCTATCATGAAAAAACAAGTGTATAGATTTTCATCAAATGGAATATTAATGCTGACTGTGTTTTTTCTTATGGTTTCGTTTTCGTTTGTATCTGCGCAGAATAATAATCCCGATGAAATTATTAAAAATTTAAAGAGCGAGTTCGAACGTGTTAAAGATTATAAAGCCGATGTTACAATTAAAATAGATGCGAGTATGCTTAAAGTACCCAAGATGAACGCCGTGTTTTATTTTAAACAACCGGATAAAACTCACATTGAATCAAACTCATTTGCGATGATACCAAAACAAGGAGTTAATTTTTCCCCGGTTTCATTATTGAAAGGTAAATATACCGCCATATTTGCGAGAAATGAAAATATTGACGGAAGGGAACTTGCCGTCATAAAGATTATTCCTCTAAACGAAGGCAGCAACGTATTACTTACTACAATTTGGGTTGACAGGAAAAAAAATGTTGTAAGAAAATTAGAGTCAACTACAAAGCTAAACGGTACATTTAATGTGGATTTTATTTATGATGATAAAATAGATTACCCCTTACCGGAAAAAATAATTTTTTTATTTAACTTTGATAAAATGGGTTTGCCAAAAGATTCAAATGAAAATCCAAATAGCATGCATAAACCCAAACGTGTTTCCGGTTTAAAAGGGAAGGTAACTTTAACTTACAGTAATTATAAAATTAATACGGATTTACCTGATTCTCTTTTTGAAAAGAAAAAGTAGATTTTAATAACTCGATCTCTTAAAGAAATCGTTTTTTATTTACTCAATCCCACAGATTAAAATATTTGTGTCCGCTTCCTGTATTGAATAAAACAACTCTTTCGTTTTCTTTTATCCAGCCGTTTTTGTAAAGAGTATTAAAAGCCGCAAGCGTTGCTCCGCCTTCGGGTGCAGTAAAGATACCCTGAGTTCTGCCTATTAAATTTGCGCAATCCATAATGTCTTTATCGGAAACCGCAACCGCAGTACCGTTACTTTCCCTGATTGCATCTAAAATTAAAAAGTCCCCTATTGCTGCAGGCACTCTTAAACCGCTTGCAATAGTTGAAGCATTCTGCCAGAGTTCAGCGTGTTTTGTGTTTTCGTTAAAAGCTTTTATTATGGGTGCACATCCTTCGGATTGAACGCTTACCATTCTCGGCCTTTTGCCGTCAATCCAACCTATTTTTTCCATTTCGTAAAATGCTTTCCACATACCAATTAGCCCTGTACCGCCGCCTGTGGGATATATAATTACATCGGGTAATTCCCACTCCATCTGTTCAGCTATTTCATAACCCATAGTTTTTTTGCCTTCAATTCTATACGGTTCTTTTAATGTTGAAACATCAAACCAGCCAAAATCTTTTACACCTTCTGCAGCGGCTTTACCGCAGTCGGTAATTAAACCGTCAATCAGGGTTATCTCTGCACCGAGAGCCTTGCATTCGGCAACAAAAGGAAGGGGAACATCTTTCGGCATAAAAACGTGTGCTCTTATTCCCGCAAGT
>DRJC01000272.1 GCA_011052365.1 Ignavibacteria bacterium | reverse complement strand
TCACTCCGTTACAAAACAGTGTAAAAAATTGCCTCAACTAAAGGTAGCAATTGAAGGGGAAAACAAATTATGGTTGAGGTTTCAGATTTATTTTTGCCGCTAATTCGCGAATTTTTAACCGTCTATGGTGTGTAGCGGCAATTTCCTTATTCTTTTAATTCAACAAAGTTAATTTTACCTGAATCTTATTCTATCTCAGCAAAATCATCTTCTTTGTATCAACAAATTTTCCGGCTTGTAATCTGTAGAAATAAATCCCGCTGGAAAGGTCTTTTGCATTGAATGTAACAGTGTAATTTCCTGTAGCTTTTTCTTCATTGACTAATACTTTTAATGCTTTACCCAAAAGATCATATATAACAATTCTTATAAAACTATTTTGAGGGACTGAATATTGAATTGTTGTTGTCGGATTAAATGGATTTGGGTAATTCTGCATTAGTTTGTAATCCTTAACAGGTGCGTTCAAATTATTTATCCATGTAACGTTCATTGGAAAAATTTTTGTAATTGAAAAATCCACCCAATATAAACCGTATAAATTTGGAATAGCATCAATTAAAACGTTCCCAATGTTTTTTGCAGGATCAGGTAATTCTTTCCACCATGTTTCGTCCGACGGATAACCGATTTGATACGATACTTTATTGTTGGGAAAATTTTTGCTCCAAATTTTGAAGTAATATTTCATTTGATCCATAGAAGTAAATTGCTGACCATCATCTATAAAAATTATGTTGCCTCTATAAGTCGGAGGCATCCATTCCGGGCTGTAATGTTTTAAGAATAATTGATAATTAGGGTTAAAAGATTTTACCAAACTTTCCCATCTTTGGGCTTCTGCATCTGTCACTTTTTTACCTTCATTAAAATTATCTGCATCCAACCACTCAACATCTATTCCGAATCCAACAACGGAACTGTGGCTACCATATCTTTTAAGGACTACATTTATGAGTGTATCAACATTGGCTGAACCGGGTTCAACTTGAAGAAATATTTTTATTCCTTCATTGTCAAACCTTTTAAGATATTCCTCGTTAAGGTCTGAATCAGATGAAAGAATATTCTTTGAATTATAAGGAAAGCTGACTCTTGTATTTCCGTTACCTTCATAAATACTTACAAGCCATATAGAAGACGGAGAAGAGTTGGTAAATTTACGTGACATTCCTTGTCCAACATAAACCCAATAATTCTCGTCCGGGAAAACGTTATCGGGATAAGAACTATTTATTCTTGAAGCACGGAAACCAGCCAAGCTTACATTTGAGTTGCCGTTTGTTTGAGGTAATAATTCCGTAGTTGGTGTAACAAATAACAAAAAGATATACAAAAATATATAAAGATATTTTACACCTAATAAATTTGTGTGTTTAGTTTTAAATCTCATTTTTTTACAAAGCACTGCCGATAGGAGGGATACCGGAAGAAATTATTTATAGTATATAGAAAATATTTTTAGCAATAGTAATATTAATAATAATTTCTTTATTTCCACTTTATATTCGATTAACAACAATTTTATCTCGACAAGAGGATAAAAAGTGGGTATAAGTTTCGGGTTGTCACGAACCACACCGTGACAAAACAGTAATATTAAATCAAATTAGGTTTCACTTGAAGGGGAAATAAATTCAAGATTTTTTTTTGCCGCTAATTTGCGAATTTTTAACCGCCTTTGGTGTGTAGCGGCAAGTTTTCTTATTCTTATAATTCACCAAAGTTAATTTTAATATAGCTTAACCAAGTAAAATCATTTCCTTGTATAAACAATTTTCCCATCAAAGATTGTCATGTCAACTTTTACATCTTTTATTTTAACGGGATCAATTGTTAGTATGTCGTTACTTAGCACAACCATATCCGCAAGTTTTCCGGGTTCGATACTTCCTTTTACATTTTCCTGAAATGCCGCATACGCACTGTTAATTGTGTAACTTTTTATTGCCTCTTCAATCGTCAGCTTTTGTTCGGGTAACCAGCCGTTTGGATTTTTTCCATCATCAGTTCTGCGTGTAACTGCGGCGTAAAGTCCCAGCATTGGATTTAAATCTACTACCGGCCAATCAGTACCAAAAGCAACAACAGCGCCCGCATCAATTAGAGATTTATATACATGCGTCAGTTTTGCTCTTTCTTCCCCGATTCTTTTTGCAGCCCAAATTCCATCGTCAAGCAGGTGCTCGGGTTGGACAGAAGCAATTACACCGATTTCTTTAAATCTTGGAATATCCTGTTTGCGTATATGTTGTGCGTGCTCAATTCTAAATCTTCTATCCCATTTTGGATTCTCTTTTTTTATTTGTGAAAAGACATCCAAAACATAAGCGTTTGCTCTGTTGCCGATTGCGTGTACGGAAATTTGAAGTTTATTTTTGTCTGCATCAAAAGCCCATTTTTTAAAGCGTCCATCCTGGATTATATCGTTAGGCAAACCGTAGGTTGTGGTATCTTGTTTGTAAGGTTCAAAAAACCAGGCGGTAGTGGAACCGAGAGAACCGTCGGCATAAGCTTTTAATGAACCTAATTGAATTTTATCGCTACCAAAATTATACTGAATTCCTTCGTTAACTAAATTTTTATACCCGTTAATCGGGAGACGGGTGTATATTCTGGAAGTAAGTTTTCCTTCTTTTTCTAATTCCTGGTATACTCTTAAATCGTTCGGAAATGTGATATCTTCAACTGTAGTTACTCCAAGCTCTCTTGCATATTTAAGAGCTGCTTCAGCAGCTTCAATATATTCTTGGTGAGAATGTTCGGGAATTATGGATGAGATTAATTCCATAGCATTATCTTTTAATATACCTGTCGGTTCACCTGTCTTTTTATCTTTTACAATTAAGCCGCCGGCGGGACTTTTTGTGTCTCTATTTATTCCAGCAAGTTTTAGTGCATAAGAATTTGCTAATCCCATGTGACCGTCATATCTTCTTATAAAAACCGGGGTCTCTTTTGTAAAACCGTCAATCAATTCTTTTGTAGGAACTTTTTTTACTTTCCAAAGTTCGTGGTTCCAATTTCCACCGGTTATCCATCTTCCTTTACGAGTGGATACATATTCTTTTAAAATATTTTTAAACTCTTCTTTGCTCTTGGCATTGGATAGGTCTAACCCAAGTAAGAAAAAACCACCGCTGGTAAAATGAACATGATCATCAATAAAACCCGGAAGCATAAGTTTACCATTTAAATTTGTAACGGAAGTTTCTCTATTAATATATTTTTTTGCATCCGCATTAGAACCGACAAACAGTATCTTATTTCCTTCGGTGATAACTGCTTGGGCAAAAGGTTGCTTTTCATTAACAGTATATATTTTACCGTTGATGAAAGCATTTCTTTGAAATTGGGCTTGTGTGTTTGAAGTAATCATAATGATTGCCGTAAATAAAATTAGAATGAAATTTTTTATAATCATAACGGTTCGTCTTTTGTGAAAGAATAATTTTTTTATTACATAATTTAACTTAAAATAATAAAAATCATAAACCGTTTAAGTAAATTTTATTTAAGCTAAAATCTTTCATATTCAGAATAGCAAACAAAATTAAATTTGATTATTTTTTGAACTCATTTAATAAAATAATGGAAAGCAGATGAAACTTGATGTTTTAGTTTTCGCGCCGCACCCCGATGATGCTGAATTATCAATGGGTGGCACTATTGCTAATCTTTCTTCAAAAGGATTAAAAGTAGGAATAATAGACTTTACCGAAGGCGAAATGGGAACCAGGGGAACTCCTGCTAAAAGACAAGCGGAAGCCTTTAAAGCTGCAATTGCATTAAAGGTTACCCTGCGAGAGAATCTCCATATTCCGGACTGTGATATTTTAATTAATAAAGAAAACGTTGATAAAGTTGTTCGCCTAATAAGAAAATACAAACCTAAAATTATTTTTGCCCCCTATTTTAATGACAGACATCCGGATCATATTGATACGAGTAAAATAATAAAAAAAGCTATGTTTGTATCAGGACTTGCCAAAGCAGTAACAAAAATTGATGGTAGAGCACAGAAAGAATATAGACCTCAAAAATTATTTTATTACATGCAGACTTATACTTTTCAACCTACTTTTATTGTTGATGTATCAAATTATTTTGATGCTAAAATGAAATCTGTGAAAGCATATAAATCGCAATTTCACAATGCCAAAAGCAAAGAACCCGAAACTTTTATAAGCAGCATTAAGTTTATGGATTATATAACTTCAAAAGCAAAGTTTTACGGTTTCCAAATAGGTAAAGACTACGGCGAGCCGTTTTACTGCGAAGAAAAAATTGAATTGGATTTAGTAGGATTGATAAAGAACAATTAAAACATTATCTAAATTATAGAAGCTTATTTTTAATAAGGTCTGTCTAAAAAATTAGACGGCTTAAATAAAATCATTTTATATTCATATTTGTTAATTCCATCGCTGCTATCCAAGATAAATTTAGGGTGTTTAAAAATAAATTAAATAAGATTTTAAGTTGTCTTGTAGAACTAAAGTTTACTTTCATTCATAAAAGCGAATCGGGAGATTCGCTCTACATTTCTAATCCTACAGAGATAGTCTTTTTATTAAAGTGTTTCGGATAAATGTGAATTCTATACCTAACTGTAGCCTTTGTTACTTTTTATAACTTATCAAATTCCTAATTTCATATCGCAATAATTTTATATAAACAGGATTATTTAATGGAAATATTATTCATAGTTTTTGCAGCGTTATTTATTTCTTACTTTAATGGTGCCAACGACAATATAAAAGGAGTAGCAACACTTTACGGTAGCGATGTTATAAACTATAAAAAAGCAATTCTTTGGGGTTCTTTTACAACTGCAACGGGTTCCCTTTTTGCATTATTATTCGCTCAAAAATTAATTGTTAATTTTTCCGGTAAAGGATTGTTGCCTGCTGCTATGCTTAATACAATTCCTATAAATATTCCCATTGCACTCGGTGCGGGAGTGACTATCTTGATAGCAACAAAAGTAGGCATGCCCATATCAACTACTCACAGTATTGTCGGTGCCTTAATAGGTACGGTCTTAGCGGCAGCCGGGAATGCAGTCAATTATGAAAGATTATTTGCAGTGTTTTTTCTTCCGTTATTTTTAGG
>DRJC01000271.1 GCA_011052365.1 Ignavibacteria bacterium | reverse complement strand
TTCATTACGGTTTCTTTACCTGAAATTGCCCCATCAGAATATGCAACATAAGGCGTTCCGCCGCCGTCTATTGCGAGTGAGGTGTAATATGCTGTACCGGCAGAAAAACCGGCTGAGCCTACATTCCACCACTGCTGTGCACTTATCTGGTTTGTTAGAATCAAAACAAACATAAAAATTATACTAGTAAATGTTTTCATAACGAATATCCTCTAAAATTATTATTTAGTGTTAGTTCAGAACTACCCAACAACTGCCGGGCAACTTTACGTGGAAGAACCAGAAATTCAATATTACTATTACGGTTGTCAGACCAAGTAATAATTGCTCCGCCGTTGCCATCACTTGTAATTGTGGGTTGAACTTGGGCAGCAGTTTGTGTACAAATAGCATTATTAACTGTAGGATCCGTTGACCATTGTGAATAGGTAGTATTACTTAATAATATTATTAGTAATAGTCCTGTATAGCATAATCTCTTTTTCATTTTAACCTCTCTTGTTTAAGCTTGTTTTTAAACACACCTTTATATTATCTCACCATTCCTAATCTTTATCGAAGTTTTGTTCTTCAGATTATTTAATGATGCTCTTAACTTTTCTATTTTAACCGTGGAAACATTCGGGTCATTTTCAAGGTCTGCAATTGCTTCTTCAATCGATTTATATTCTTTAATATTTGAATCATCCGATTCCTTCCTAATTATTAAAACGGGTGTAGACGCAGACTGTTTTTTTTGAAATAAACCAGACAGCTTTTTTATTATTTTCAATTTGTTTTTCCATAATTTTAATCAAAAGTAGATACTATTGTTCATCTCTACAATAGAGAACAAGTGTGCGGTAGTTATTGGTAAATAAACGGTATGAATTATTAATTAATCGGTAAGAGCAGAAGCAGGTTGTTCCTTTGGTGAAACTATTTTATAAAGCGGAATAGGAAGAGAAATAATTACTTCTGTTCCGTGGGATTCGTTACTTCGGTTACTCAAATCTTCAAACATTATCGGTTTTGGGAGTTCCATTTTTGCGCTTAACAATCTCAGGCGTTCTTCAATAATTTGTATCCCTTTTGAAATGTGATCTTCTTTTTTGTTCTTTTTCCCTTCATTAATTCCGATACCATTATCACATATTTTTATTATCAAAGTACGGGATATTACAGAATTGATTTCTATGTTTTCAAATAAAAATGAAATGGTTATTAAACCATGGTTGCCCGAATTAATTATCCCATGCCAGAGAGTATTTTCTACAAATGGCTGGATAATCATATTCGGTATTAAAATGGAGTCTTCTTTAACATCTGTATCAATTGCAAACTCATAAGAAAATTTTTCATTAAATCTTAATTTTTCAAGATCCAGATAAAGCTTTAACCTATTGATTTCTTCCGACAGAAGAATAAAACCGCTTCCTGCTGTATCAAGATTTTTTCTTATTAACTGTGCCATCATTGCTATGTAATTGTTAGCCTCTTCGTTTCTCTTACAATTAACAAGATATTGAACCGAATTGAGGGAGTTAAATATAAAATGAGGATTCATCATTGCAGACAAAGCTTTGTGTTTGAGTTCGTTGATTCTTTCTGAAAGCTCAATCTTTTCTGCAGTCTTTTTATCATTAAGTTTTAACCGCCATCTAAAAACTATTAAAAAGAGTATAAGGATTATTGATACTACGATTAGATCAAACCAGATTGTTTCAACAAATGCCGGAAGAATTCTAAACTTTAAAAATGTTGGTTTTCCCCAATCTGCATTCTGTATTTTTGCCATTAACTGAAGATTATAAATTCCTTTTTTAAGAGAAGTAAAATCCAGGAAGTCACGATTTGTTTCTGACCATACGCCATTTAAATTATATTTATAACTTACAGATCTCGGTGAAGAAAAATTCAAAGCTTTAAAATCTATATATACATTATTCTGATTCGGCTCAAATACCAAATTATTTGAATTTGTATAAACAGAATCACCGACCTTTATGCTCAATATTTTTACTTCGGGGGAAGATGGATTATAGCTGTCAAATAAATTTATATCGAGGAATGAAATCCCGTTGCTTGTACCCACATACATTATTTTTTTTTCTTCATCAAAATAAAGAGATAAAACTTCATTTGATGGTAGTCCGGTTTGCTTGCTTAAATATTTTATTGAATTGCCATCGTATATATATAGTCCCTTCATGTTTGCTATCCAGATCCTGTTTTGGTCATCTGAAACAATGTCGTTCGATAAAGTTAGATTGTGCCCAAGTAAGTTTTTATAACTGACTAAAGAATTATCTATAAGATTGTATTTTGCAATCCCATTTGTTCCGGCAAACCAGATATTGTTTTGGTTGTCTTGATAAATTGAAACAATTTTTGAGCTTAAAACCGGATCATCAGGAAAGAAAGATTTCCGCCAGCCTGTAGTATCTTTTTTATCGGATATGTTGGAAATCTTACATATTCCAAAAGTTGTAGCAATCCAGATATCCCTTTTTGAATCTTCAAATATTTTGTAGATATGATTAAGGTTATCTGATTTTCCAAAAATATTGTAACGGATATAATTACGACTAAAGGGGTTAAACTCCTTTACAACAGATAGCCAACTGCCATGAGTACCGAATAAATAGAGTCCATTACTGGTTTTACTAAACGAAGTATGTTGGAACAAGTGCAGTTTTATTCCTTTATAAGAAATATTTATTGTTTTACTTTCGCCAATGGTAGCACTAATATAGAATTCATTATTATACTCTTTTATCCCGTAAATATATTCGCCATTAGAATTTATTGAATTGGTTGGAGGGTAAATGAATTTCCCATTGTCAAAAACAAAAACGCCATTAAAAGTTCCTACTATTAGTTTACCGGATTTTTCTTTAACAATTGAATAAACAATATTATTATTCAATCCATCAGTTTCATTGTAATTTTTTAGATAAAGATTATTTAAATAATAAACTCCTTTACCAAAAGTACTGATCCAGATATCTCCCTCATTGTCTTCAAGGAAATTATTTACAAGTGTATTTTGAAGATCCATTTTAATTCCGACATCAATTATTTTATCTGAACCATGTGGTATTAAATAGAATCCTTTATTCATTATGGAGAACCAAAGATTATTATTGCTGTCATTTAACATTGCAACAACATCATTATTACCGGCAATATCGATGTGATATTTTTTTTCAACCTTATTGTTTTTTATAGCATATATATTTCCTCTTGAGCCCAAATAATAACTACCATCAGTGTTTTTAGTAAAGCTATAGAAATCCGACACCGGCAAACCGTTAATTTTGAAATGAGTTAAAGTATCATTATTAAATCTGAATAATCCTTTATTTGTTAATGCTACTAAATTACCATCAGGTAAAATTTCTAATTTATTTATGTTGGGATGATCAGGATTAGTAAAATAAAGAACGCTGGAATTAAGGTCTCCACTATTATTTTCGACAATTGAATTTATTGCGCCATTTTTTGTGTACGCATATAACTTTTGTTCTTTTTTTATAGCGGGGTCAAAGAGAAGATATGAAGTAGAAAATTTTTTACCATTAATTTCGTTGCAGTAGCTGGAGATAACTCCATTTTTTAATACATCTATTCCTGTTTCGTAATTACCCAAATAAATTTCACCTTTTTTACCTTCTGCGAGTGTAATTATTGAATTTGAACTTAGTCCATCATCGGTTCTGTAAGTAGTAAAATTTGTTCCGTCAAATCTGCTTATGCCATTTGAGGTAGCAAACCATATAAACCCGTCTTTGCTCTGCATAATTTGGTATACAGTTGAGGAGGCAAGCCCATCAGAGGAAGTATAATGATAATAGGGGGGTGTTTGTGAAAATATATTGAGGTTCTGTAAAAAAATTATTAAAGCAATTTTTAAAATTTTTTTTTTCATAATCAGACAGCTTTTATAAACGTCTTTATTTTTTGAATAAAGTCCGGTGCCTTGCGGCGAGAAATCTCAATCTTATTGCCGTCATTCATTGTTACAAAACCCCCATCAATGTTTGAATATTCTTTTACGCACTTAAGATTGATTAAGTGTGATTTGTGTACTCTATAAAATTTTTCTTTTGGAATTATATCTTCAAATTCTTTTAGAGTGCGGGAGACTATTGTTTTTTTCTTATCTTTTAAATATACTTTTGTGTAGCATCCTTCTGCTTCCATTCTAATAATATCATCTATTAAAAGCACATTAAATCCATGCGAAGATGGAATTAGTATTTTATCAGATTCAAAATAAATTTGTTCATTTGCCTTCTTGTTTTTTAACCCTATAAGTTTTTTTATAGTTTGTTTAAGCTCTTTAATATTTACCGGTTTAAGAAGATAATCAACGGCTCCAGCTTTTACGGCGTTTATACCATAATCTTCGTGGGCACTAACAAATACAACCATAAAATTTCTTTCATCATATTCTTGTAGAAAATCAAAACCATCGAGTACCGGCATATTTATATCCAAAAAAACCACATCCGGTTTATGTTCGCTGACGAGTTTCTTTCCATTTATTGCCGAATCGGCTATG
>DRJC01000270.1 GCA_011052365.1 Ignavibacteria bacterium | reverse complement strand
ATTCTCAAATCACCGGCAATTTCTTCCAATGTAGTTTTATTCAAACCGTGCCGTGCAAATCTTTTTGCAGCAGCTTTTATTATTTGTGATTTCCTTTCTTTGCTCAACTGTCTATAATTTTATATAATTAAATTGAAAATTCGGAATAGAATTTAATAATTTAATCCAAATAAAAAATAATAATTAGTAAATAATAAATTTTATGATTACAGGTAAAGATTGAATTGTATAAAGAGTACCCGAATCCAATAACCCGACAGCAACAATAAAATATTCGATTCCCATTAGCATTGTTACTATACTGCTGCCACCGACCTTAATTATTACCTCATAAATACCTTGTCACCGAATGCCTGCCCACTGTTAGATGGGGTCGGTGACAACAAAGTAATTGACACTGTCATTGCGGGTGATAGAAAAAATTCGCGAATTCGCGGCAAAAAAATACTAAAAACTTAACCCGTATTCTTACATTTAACATGAGGAAATAATATCTTAAATCTTTTTATTTAATTTATACGTTTTAGACAGATGTATATCCGATGTTGAATTGTGTAAAATAAGAGTATTCCTTTTCATTTAGTTATTTGATTTATTTATATTTAGATAAGCTATTAAGTTTATATATTATAATTTCGTCAAAGAAAAAGGCATTAGGTAAAGTGACCATCGAATTAGGAAATATTAAAATATCAAATACAAATCCTTTTGTTCTAATTGCAGGTCCCTGTGTTGTTGAAAATAAAGAGATGATCTTTCATACTGCAGAAAAGATAAAAGAAATAACTTCCGGGTTGGATATACCTTTCGTTTTTAAGTCAAGTTTTAAAAAAGCCAACAGAACAAGCATTGATTCATTTGAGGGATTGGGAGACGAAGCTTTAAGGATTTTAGAAGATGTAAAAAAACAATTTGATATTCCTATTCTCACCGACATTCATTCACCTGATGATATTTCATTGGTTTCGGGATTTACGGACATACTTCAAATTCCGGCTTTTTTATGTAGACAAACAGACCTATTGAAAACTGCGGGAGAAAGCGGTAAAATTATAAATATTAAAAAGGGACAGTTCCTGGCACCTGAAGATATGAAGTTTGCTACGGATAAAGTTTCATATAGCGGGAACAATAAAATTTTACTGACCGAACGCGGAACATGTTTCGGCTATCACAACTTGGTTGTTGATATGCGCGGATTAATAATAATGAAAGAGCTTGGGTATCCTGTTGTGATGGATGCAACTCACTCTGTTCAAATTCCAAGTGAAGGTGGAAAAAGCGGGGGTAATCCTAAATTTATTTCTCCTTTGGCAAAAGCTGCCGCCGCAGTTGGTATTAGTGCTTTATTTTTAGAAGTTCATCCTGATCCGCAAAATGCCTTGAGCGATGCGGCTTCACAATTGCCGTTATCTCAATTAAAAAACTTGTTAATCGAAGTGCAGAAAATTGATAAAACCGTTAAAAATTATTAGTGTAATTTTCTTCATTTCTATATTTTAATCTTTATTTTTATAATTGGAATTTTCAATATTTATTTATTAAACTTTATGCAATTTTAGGAGTCTATTTCTTTTGACTGTAGATAAAATAATTCAAGCGGGAAAGGAAGTAATTAGGATTGAAGCCGAAGCGGTTGCCAATTTAATAAACAGCATTGACAATCAGTTCGTAAAAGCTGTCGATGTAATTTACAACTCCAAAGGCAGAGTCGTTTTTTCGGGAATGGGTAAATCAGGATTGATTGCACGGAAAATTGTTGCGACCTTAAACTCTACGGGAACGGCTGCAATTTATCTGCACCCAACAGATGCACTTCACGGTGATTTAGGGATGGTAAGAAAGGATGATGTTGTAATTTTAATTTCTAAAAGCGGGGAGACCGAAGAATTAGTAAATCTTTTACCGATGTTCAAAAGACTTCAAGTTGTTTTAATTGCAATGACGGCAGACCCGGAATCATCTATTTCTAAAACTTGTGATATTACATTAAACATTGCTGTAAAAGAGGAAGCTTGTCCGCACGACTTGGTACCCACTGCCTCAACAACAGCGACGTTGGCTTTGGGTGATGCACTTTCAGTAGCATTACTTCAAAAAAATGGATTTACTGCCGAAGATTTTGCTTTTCTGCATCCGGGCGGAAGTTTAGGCAAAAGGTTATCACTAAAGATCAGTGAAATAATGACAAAGGGTGACAATGTTCCAAGTGTTAATGAAGAAGCTTCAATAAAAGATGCAATATTAGAGATCACTTCAAAACGACTCGGTGCCACCTGTGTTGTTAATCAAAACGGAATACTAAAAGGTATTATTACCGACGGTGATTTGAGGAGATTATTGGAAAAATCGCTAAGCATAAACGGTCTAAAAGCAAAAGAAATTATGACATCCGATCCTAAAGTTTTAGAGCAGGATTATTTAGCTTCATTCGCATTACAGCAAATGGAGAATTATAAAATTACTTCACTTGTAATTATCGATACTGAAAAAAAACCTGTAGGGATGATTCACTTGCACGATCTAATAAATCTCGGTTTACGCCAAAGATGAAAATATCATTTTATCTTTTTTTAATATTATTGTTAACCTCTACAAGTTGTAACGCCCCCAAAATAAAACCATTAGTTGATCCTTCACTGGATGTAAAAAATTTACCGTCGCAAGAAAGTTGGGATTCAGAAGTAATTTTTAGCGATTCGGGTATTACAAAAGCTATCCTTTACGCCGGGCATATGAGGGTCTTTGAAAAAGAACAAGAAACTTTGTTGGATAAAAACATTAAAGTTGTTTTCTACAATCCTGATTTTAAAATAACCAGTGTAATTACTGCAAAAAGAGGAAAGGTAAACGATATCACCAAAGACCTTTATGCTATAGACAGTGTTGTGGCTGTAGGCGACAGCGGATCTGTTGTCACCACAGAAGAATTAATTTTCAGGAACCGGGATAAAAAATTAGTGTCGGATAAATATGTAACTATCGTTTCTCCCACCGAAACAATCAAAGGTTACGGTTTTGAATCCGACCAGAACCTAATGAACTATGTTGTGTATAAAATTACTTATATTTCCAAATCAGATTCAAATCAGCATAAATGAATAAAACATTATTAATGAAATTTTTCCTGTTTTTTCTTCTTCTGCCCGTTTTATTAATTGCACAAACAAATGACAACACAATCCGTGTGGTAGGCGACAGCCTGGTAGGTAGAAATATAAACGGTAAGATTATCCGGGAAGTATATAATCACGTTGTAATTACACAAGGTGATGTAGTGATAACCTGTGACAAAGCCATTCAGTATATTTCAGACAATAATGTTGAACTGATAGGGAATGTAATTATTAAGCAAGATAGCATTACTATTGAAACTTCGAGAGGATTTTATTTCGGAGACGATAAAAAAACTTCTACGGATGAACCTTTAAAGCTTTATGACGGTGAAATGACTTTGTCTGCAAATATGGGTAAATATTCCTTTGATAATCACAATGCTTTTTTTAAAAATAATGTTAGACTTACAGATTCTTCAACAACTTTAACTTCCGATAGTCTTTCGTATTTTAAAGACTCTAAAAGAATGATTGCAATGGGTAACGTTAAAATAGTTGATTCAACAAATACAATTTATTCCGATAGTCTTAATTATTTTAAGACAAACAAAAATACTATTGCCGATTTGAATGTGAAATTAATAAGTAAGACCGATAATACAATTGTTTTCGGCGGACATTTGGAAAATTATCCGAGTCGGAATTACACAATTGTTTCAAATAATCCTTTGCTGATGCAGATAGATACTACCGTTCAAAAAGCTAATGGAAATAAGTTTGGGCAAACAAAGATCGATACTTTATTAATAAGCGGAAAATATTTGGAAGCTTATAGAGATTCACTTGATATGTATAAGGTTAGGGATTCCGTAAAAATATTACGCGGTGACTTTGCCTCTGTTAACTATAAAACATTATATTACAGAAAAGATAAAACACTAATTATAACATTAAATAAAAAGACAAATGAACAACCTGTTATGTGGTATGAAAATACTCAAATTACAGGCGACAGTATAAACATAAAAATAAAGGACAATAAAATTGATCTTATGTTTGTAAATAAGAATGTTTTTGTAATTTCACAAAATGAAGATTATAAAAATAGGTTCGACCAAACAAGCGGTGATAGTTTGAATTCATATTTTGAGGATGGAAAACTTATTAAAACAAATATATACGGGGATGTATTAAGTATTTATTATCAGTACGATAATGGTAAAAAAAACGGGTTGTCAAAGTCTTCGTCTAAATTAACTACAATTTATTTTGACAATAATATGGCACAAGAAATTAGACTCTACGGAACACCTAACACCGAATTTTATCCTGAGAGATTAGTCGAAGGGAAAGAGGATGATTTTGCACTACCGAAATATGTTCCTTTTAAAAAGAGACCTATTAAATCTGATTTGTTAAAAAAAACAAATTTTAAAAAAAATAATTGAAAAATATGCCGGAAACTTTAAAAAGCGAAGAGCTTGTAAAAATTTATAAAAAACGCCGCGTTGTAGACGGTGCATCTTTAAAAGTTGCCAAGGGTGAAATCGTCGGGCTACTGGGACCAAACGGTGCAGGTAAAACCACAACTTTTTATATGATAACCGGGATGATAAAACCGGATAGCGGTAAAGTTTTTTTAAATGACGAAGAAATAACAAAAGTTCCAATGTACAAAAGAGCCAGAATGGGAATCGGTTATCTTCCGCAGGAGGCGTCCATTTTTAGAAAACTTACCGTTGAAGAAAATCTTTTAGCAGTTTTGGAAATGAATGGAATCGAAAAAAAAGAAAGAAAAGAAAAATGCGACAGTCTTCTTGAAGAATTGGGAATTACACGCATACGTAAAAATATTGGTTTTCAATTAAGCGGCGGTGAAAGAAGAAGGACAGAAATTGCCCGCGCTCTTACAACAGATCCAAAATTTATGCTTTTGGATGAACCGTTTGCAGGTGTTGACCCGATTGCAGTTGAAGATATAATGAATATTGTTGCGAAATTAAAAGAGAAGGGGATTGGTGTTTTGATAACTGATCACAATGTGCACGAAACATTAAGCATAGTTGATAACGCATATATATTAATTAACGGGAAAATCTTTAAATACGGGAGTGCCCAAGAACTTGCCGAAGATGAGGAAATCAAACACTTATATTTGGGAGAAAAATTTAAATTGAACAGGTACTAAGGGGGTGGAATAAAATAAGTTATCGAATTACAACTCCTAAATATACAATTTCCAGACTGGTTTTCGGATATTGATTTAATAAAAAACTCACTTTTGCTCTCTTGAAAAAAACAATGTTGTCAACTTAACGAGTCGTAATGTGGCTAAAGCCAAAATGCTTTTATAAATTCTCGAACCGTCCGTTTAAACGGACGGCAATGTTTGAAATATTAATATTTCCGTCACATTTAT
>DRJC01000269.1 GCA_011052365.1 Ignavibacteria bacterium | reverse complement strand
TGACCCGTAATAAAATCACTTTCATCCGAAAGTAAAAAGGAAACTACATTTGCAATATCCTTAGGTTTGCCGATTTTTTTAGTCGGTTGTGCATCAATTAAATCTTGTAGGACTTTTTCCGGTAAATTCTGAGTTAAAGGGGTGTCTATTAATCCCGGCGCAACCGCATTAACATTTACATTATATTTTCCAAGCTCTAATGCCAACACCCGTGTTAATCCAACGATGCCTGCTTTTGAAGCGGTATAGTTAGACTGTCCCCTGTTATTACCGAGCCATGCTCTCGATGATATATTTACAATCCTCCCATGGTTTTGTTCTCTCATAACTTTCGCCGTTTCTTTACACATTATCCAGGTGCCTTTTAAATTAACATCAATCACTTTGTCCATATCTTCCTTCGGCATTTTCCAAATTACATTATCTCTTATTATACCCGCATTATTTACAACTGCATCTATTCTTTCACGTTCGGTTTTAACCCTTGAAAAGAGAGATTCTACATTTTCCTGATTGCTTATATCACATTTAATAAAAAGAAAATTACCGCTACCCAACTCATCAGTTAGAGATTTTTCATTTTTTAAATTTACATCCGCTATTACGGCAAAAAATCCGTCTTCTATTAATCTTTTAGTAATTGCTTTACCGATACCTTGAGCACCGCCTGTTATTATTGCTGTTTTATTTCTCATAATATTTTTTACCTTTTTTTAATAAGCTTTTTTGCCTTACTTTAAACTTAATAACTATATAAATTAAACCAAATTATAAAAAAAATAAGTTCGTTAATATTTGGATTTCAGACTAAAAAAGCTTATAATTAACCCAATTAAGTAGATTTATATTTTATGTTGATTTTAAATTTTAATGTTTATAATTATTTAAATAGGTATGAAAACGCTAAAAGAAGCAATAGAAAAATGTAAAGAGTTATCTTTTGATCTTAATTTTACTGAAGCAAAAAAATGGAAATCTAAAGATAATAAACGGGTTCTAATCGGTTATATGCCGATTTATTTTCCCAGAGAAATTGTACACGCCTCAAATGGTTTAGCCGTCGGCATTCTCGGTACAGGTGACAGAAAAAGAATCATTAAGGGAGACGCATATTACCAATCCTATATCTGCCGAATACCGAGAGGAATAATAGAATTAGCATTAGATAAACATTTTGAATCTTTCGACGGTTTTGTATTCCCATCTATTTGCGATGTCATCCGAAACCTTTCGGGAATGTTTCAATTACTTGGTGTTGGAACTTTTGTCAGTTACTTAGATTATCCTCAGAATTTTAATCCTGATATCGGCGGCGAATTTTATAAAAACGAACTCAAACAAATCACATCCAATATCAGCAAAATTAATAATTCTGAACTTGATGCCGAGAAATTAAACCTGGCAATTTCACTCTTTAATAAAAACAGAAAATTAATTAATTCAATTTATGATGTACGGCAAGAATTTCCCTGGCGTATGACTGCCGAAGAGCTTTATTACATTATCAGAGCAGGTATGGTAATTCCGGTTGAAGAGCACAATGTAATTTTGGAACAAGTTTATGAACTTATACAGGAAGACATCGGACATCCGATGGATAAAATTAGAGTTGTTGTTTCAGGTTCGTTTTGTGAGCAAGCACCTGTAAGCCTTATAAAAACTATAGAACTTGCAGGATGTTATGTTGTTGATGATGATTTCTTAATCGGTTCAAGATGGATTGAAGGGGACGTGGAAGAAGATACCAACGATCCATTAGATGCTTTGGTAAATGCGTTTTTAACCAAAAGTACTTTTTCATCTTCCCTTTATGATGTTTACAATCCGAAAGAAAAAAGGTTAATTGACCTTTACAAAAAAAGAAATGCCGACGGAATTATCTTTGCAGCAGCAAGTTTCTGCGACCCTGCATTATTAGACAGACCCGTTTTACAAAATGCCTGCGATAAAGATAATATAAGATATATAAGTTTCAAATACAGCGAAAATACCGGACAATTTAAAAACATTAAAGAACAAGTCGGGGCTTTCGCCGACTCGATAAAACTTTGGGACGATGAATTAATAGAAAATTAATTGGAAACTATATGAGTGTTGATTCTGAAAAAATTGTGAAAAAAGAAAAAAGCATGGTCATCCAAAAAGAGATGATCGGCAAACTCTTTAAAGATTTAAGCACCGCAAAAGAAACCGGTAAAAAGGTTGTTTACACATTTGTACCTGGCAACTTATCTGAACTAATCCATGCTTTTGATATGCTTCCTGTATACCCTGAAATAAATGCTTTGCAATCGGGAATGCGAAAAAAATCGGGTGGCTACATTAAAGAAGCGGAAAATTTCGGTCACTCCGAAGATGTTTGCACCTATGTAAAGTGTGATGTCGGTATGATGCTGAAAGGTAATATTGGTCCAACCGGAGAAAAAATTCCACCGCCGGATCTTCTGCTGTTAAGTTATACCGGTTGTTTCACTTTTATGAAATGGTTTGAAAGTCTTGAAGACCTTTATCCAAATGTAGAAATTGCAATGCTGCATACACCGTATCAAAAAGACGGAATCATTACAAAAGAAATGACCGAATATATGGTAAAGCAGTTGAAGGATGAAGTAATACCCAAAATGGAAAAGGTGTCCGGCAAAAAATTTGATGAAACAAAATTAAAAGGAATTCTTGAAAATTCCGTAAAAGCCGAAAACCTTATTGTCGACATAT
>DRJC01000268.1 GCA_011052365.1 Ignavibacteria bacterium | reverse complement strand
GCTCATGAAGTAGCAGAAGCCGCCTTGAGGCGGCTCACGGTGTTATAGGCGCCTTTGAGGCGCTCATCGGATAAGCCCCCGGCTTTGCCGGGGGTCATTTAACTTTTGGTTCACAAAATGACCATCGTAAAATCGGAAAAAGCGCTGATCTGGATCCGCGAAAAGTAGGTTAGTGCATTACTGATTTACACATTTTCATGTGAAATTTTCCGAAAACCCCCGTATAATATGTTTTTCTAAAAACTCGCTTTAGCTCAGATTTTAATTTCCTTCGTGGCAACCATCTGTCGCTTTTGTTTAAAGATTCAATTACTTGATTTTGATTTTCTGAATTTAGCGATTTAGATAGCTCTATAATTCTTTTGTGAGTATTCTTTCTTATGTTGCTTATATTTGGAATCCCTACGCCATTCTTTAATAAATACGAAAAAACATTATGGTATTTCTTTATTTCATACTTCAAGCTTACCTCCAAGAGATCCAAAAAAACCATAACAAGTTCTGACTTGTTGACAAGGTATTTTGTATATTCCCTCTCATATTCTTTCTCATTCGTACAAAAAAGGAAAGCAAAACCTATGGGGTTTGAAAATCTATTCTTGACCAATAATGGATATTCCAGCCATTCGTCCTCTATAACAAGTGACAAATAGTAAAAACTCCAAAATGAATTGTTCTTAATTAGATATGTTGCCCGCCTTGTGCATCTAATGCCGCTAGAGTAGATTTCGGAGCCACTGAATTCAATATCTGGCCTTATCAACCTGCCATGCTTTATTTCTGACAAGCTGTAAATAACTAATTTTACTATGCCTTCTTTATACCCTTTCTTTCCACTATTAGAAAATAAATTCACTACGTTATTTTTATCAACACTTTTTTTGTATATATATTGTAAAACAAAATATTTTAACCAATAAGTATGAAGGTGATCCTCTAGTAAAGAATCACCTAGTCGCTGATTATTTTCTATTCTATACTTATTGTTGACCAGGAATATATTCGTAATACCAGATTGAACCTGTGAGAAATGAGTTTTTCCACCCAAATAATGAAATAATCGAGTGGCTGCTTCTTCCACAAAAAATCGTTTGAACGCATGATCCTCGAATAGCGCCCAAGATAATTTCCTGCATACTGATATCGTATGCCGTAATCCTTGAACGCTAAGTGTATTGATTTCATCAAACCCAACGTTTCTCTGGGATAGACTTTCTTTATTGGATTTCAATTGTGCGATTTTCGTCTCATCTATAATATTGTCTTTTATTAGCTCCATCCTTTTCTTAATAATGGTGCTAATAAATACACCGGTCGGACGTTCAAGCTCTATTTGAAAGTTGATTGCTTCAAATGCTGATTTCCCCCCATCATCTAGGGATAAACCACTTTTTAATAACTTAGTAGTTTCAGTCCGTGCCGCAAAAATACACCTAATTCCCATTTTGGAATAATCCCCAACAGTAAAGGCCGAAATAAGTTCATATATGAAGGGATAGTACTTCCGAACTTCAACGATATTATTCGAAGGATCATTTTCAATAAATAATTTCTTGCAAAATTCTGTGTACAGTGAATCCAGATTATCAAAGGCTATGACAGGTACAATATGCCTTCCTATTTTTTTAATAACAGCAGCTAGATTACCGCCTGTTATATCAAGTTGTCTTTTTACTATCGACAAAATACGAGAGTTAATGACTTTTTCAGAATATTCTTTGATATCCTCATCTTCTTTAGGTGGCTGCAAGTCTTCAAAATCCACTAAAATTTGTTCAATCCTACTATACCCTTGCGGCCTTTCCCTCATGGCTTGATATTGATCTTTTAAAACCCTCATCAGAGAATTAGTAAGCAAGGTCGATTTTCCGCATCCTATATCTCCAGTAATTAATAGAATATCATTTTGATCATAAGGCCGTGGTGCTGAGATTATTCTGTATAATTCATCATCTAGTGTCGTTACTTTTCTGTTTTCTGTTTTCGAGGAAAATTCCCCACGAAATGTTGAGTGGTATTTTAAGTTAGTATGGAATTCTAATTCCATTTTACTTATAAGATCGTTTTCTTTTCGAGAACCAGATTCAGTTGGGTCGGTCTTTATCCTTCCAGAATAGGGAAAAGAGGCAGAATATTTTTTTGTGTGACTAAAAAAAGCTATCTCTGCAACACACGAGTTGATATTCGTAGTGCATATCCTTTCTATATCTTTATTCCGACAATCCAAATCTGATGCGTAATTATCTCCTTTGTCAATTCTTGAATATTCCTTATCTCTATATGTGTCATATATAAAGTAATCAGGGAATAAAATTCGAATTATTCTATAAAGAAAAAAAATATTTTTTGGGTTGCTAGACGAAGAACTCATTTTAGTTTTCCTTTTTTGAACTCCGAAACTTGAGCTGTAAGCGGGTCCCTTCTTCGGGGCGGGGTGCCCTTGCGGTGCGATAAGGGGGTTCGTATGTCCGATGCTAGGGTCCACGTCCACGACGCCCCTCGCGTTGCTTTGATACCTACCGGAAACGGCTTACAAACGCCTCCATGCCAAGAAGCAAAGGCGCTGGAATGTCAAG
>DRJC01000267.1 GCA_011052365.1 Ignavibacteria bacterium | reverse complement strand
ATGCCATATTCAAACTTAAAAAAGATTTTAGCATCCATACTATCCCAGCTTCCTGATGTTATCAATAAAGCCGACAGGATTACTCAAGTTGTTGATAATATAGAAAAAATTAATCCTAAATACAGAATTGAGATGAGGAATGTTTTAAATAAACTTCTTATAAGTATGATAGAAAGGGAGGCATCCGACATTGAAATTGGTGGTTTCGGAACAGACAATTTTATTTGGCTACGTGTATTCGGACAAAAGGAAAGAGTTAAGGAATTCCCACAGCTTACCAGTGATGAAGCGACAATATTAATATGCAACTTATTAAATACAAATCAACTAAAATATTTAGTTGAAAATAAAAACTTAGATTTTAGCTATACTTTCCATTATGAAAGGAAAAAAAGAGAAGCACGATTTAGAGCCTGTGCATATTATGATATAGATACATTAGCGATGAATATGAGGGCAATAAATACATTTACACGCCCAATTGAATCACTTGGTTTTCATCCTAATGCCCTTAAAATAATGAATCTCCAATATCAAAAATTTGGATTAACCTTAATTACAGGGATAACAGGTTCCGGTAAATCTACAACTTTAGATTCTATAATTGATTATCACAACAACAATGACCCGGCACATATCGTTATTATAGCTTCACCTATAGAATATGTTCATAGATCTAATACAGCTATAATAAGACATAGAGAAGTCGGTAGAGATGTTGTATCATTTAAAGATGGTGTCATTCAATCATTGCGCCAGGATCCGGATATAATTGTAATTGGAGAGATGAGGGACCCGGAAACCATTATGGCGGCTTTAGAAGTAACCGATACCGGGCACAAAGTATTTTCCACTTTACACACATCATCTGCTGTAGAATCAATAGATAGAATTG
This sequence comes from Ignavibacteria bacterium, assembly GCA_011052365.1. Taxonomy (GTDB): domain Bacteria; phylum Bacteroidota; class Ignavibacteria; order Ignavibacteriales; family Ignavibacteriaceae. The sequence continues at coordinate 12,638 of DRJC01000267.1, read as the reverse complement.
TAGCCGAGGTTCACCCTAACGAACAGGAAAGAGTAAGAAACAGGTTAGCCGATGTTTTAATCTCGGTCGTATCTCAAAAACTTGTGCCTTCAATTGATGGAAGATTGGTTCTCGCTAAAGAAGTTTTAGTTGTAAACTCTAATGTAAGGGCAGCAATTAAAAACAATAATACAAGCGAAATATATATGATGATAAATCAAAGCTCGTCAAGCGGTATGATTACAATGGAACAGGATTTAAAACGATTATATTTAAGTAAAACAATTTCTTTGGAAAATGTAATGGCTTATGCGAACCATAAAAAACGTATGCAGCAAATACTGGTTTAGTTTATGAAACAACTATACGTTCTTTATTAAGGAAAAATTGAACATGGTTGAACTTTATTATAGACAATAACATAATTAGAAATATAAACAGATGAAATTTATTAAAAAACAAAAAATAAATAATAAATAACAAATAAATTACAATGACAGAAAAAGCAAATAACAAACCTAAATATGATTTGGAGGATAGAACTTTCCAGTTTGCCAAATCTGTTAGAATGATAATTAAAACATTGCCCAAAACTTTAGCAAACATAGAAGATAGCAGACAAGTTATAAAATCGTCTGGTTCCGTTGGAGCAAATTATATTGAAGCAAATGAAGCATTAAGCAAAAAAGATTTTTTAATGAGGGTCAAAATCAGTAGGAAAGAAGCAAAAGAGACAACCTATTGGTTAAGATTGATTAATGAAACAAATGAGTTAGAAAACAAAAATGAATTAGAAAAATTGATCCAAGAATCAATTGAATTAAAAAAAATATTTTCAGCTATAATAGAAAAATCAAAATAGAAAGTTTTGAGATTCATATTTTGAATTTTGTATTTATTTGAAATTTGCTTTTTGATATTTGGAATTTAAAGAAAAGAACCTTAAACAATTATAAACAGATGAAACAATATATTTTTATATACTGTGAAGGTACGGATGCAAAAGTTATAGCTGTAGAAAAAACTAAAGATAAGCTAAAAATATTAAAAGCAGCTTCTTTAGAAATTATACAACCCTCTGTAGATATTGACCAAGATATAAGGGGTTTGAAAATAGAAGCCGACGATGATTTATCTTTAGTCGGTTTAAATACTTCAGAACATAACACGGTTAAAAAACCCTCATATAGCAGCTTGACTTTTATGAATGCAGCATTGGACGGTTTAAAATTAAACAAAACTCAGTTTGTTTCAGTTATAACCGAACCCTCGGCTTATTATCACGAAGTAGAAGGTACACCGAGAACAACTTCATCAAAAGTAACTATGCAAATTGCGGAGGAATTGCAGAGACAAAGAAATATTGCAGTTGATAAAGATAACATTGAATATGTACCGTTGGCTGATCAATCATACCTATCGGTTTTTGTAAGCGGTGAAATTGAATGTGTAAAACTTATAAATTCATTGGCTAATTATAACGGAAGAAAATTTTATAAAATCCCTGCAATTAAAAGTGCGGAAATTTCCTTAGCCTATTATATTATAAAAAAGGAAAAATTTTTCCCGGATGATTCTTCATTAATTGTTTACATAGGCAAAGACTATAGCAAGTTGATTTTCCTTAAAGGAAGAAAACTAAAACACATAGGCTCAACTTTAGATATAGGTAAATCAAACCTCCATACTTACGATGTGTATTTTTCAAAAATTCTTTTAGAAATGGAAAACGGCGGTATTTCTTCTTTAGATAATATTATTGTCTGCGGTGAAGATGATTCCGAAAATCTTCTTCTTTCTTTTTATGGAACTTTTCCCGAAGCGAATGTAACCAAGGTTGATTTTAAAGATGTGGATGTAACGGAACTACCTACTGACACTAAAAATATACTGTCATCGTTTTGCGTGCCTATTGCAGCAGCTCAAGATTTCTTTGCAGATCTGTCCGGCGAGCACAAAGGGATAAATCTCTTACCCAAATATGTTATTGAACAGCAAAAGTTTTTACAGTTTGGATGGCATGGTTTTGCAATACTGCCCCTGCTTTTTGTGGCTGCCTTTTTCTTCACACAAAAAACACTTGAAAATAATTCAACGATCAAGAGTCTAAATTCCGACATTATTAAGTATCAAAAACTTTACGATAAAAATCAATCAATAATTAATCAGATTACATCGCTTGAGGGGAAAATAAATAATTTCGGACGCACGCAGGCTATTTTAGATTCGGTTTCAATCGGTACACTGGCTTGGACAAGAGCTGCTAATAATATTTCTTCATTTATAAAGAAGAAGAAAAACTTGTGGTTGACCAGTGTGGCTCTAAGTTCCGAGAATAAAGTAAAATTAGAAGGATATTCATTAAACAAATATGTTGTTACGGATTTGGCATATAGTTTACGTTCGGCGGAATTAAAAAGTGTTTTCTTTGAAACTTTAAGAGAAAAAAATTCTTATAAGTTTGTTTTATCATTTGATATTGCCAACTACAATAAGGCAGGGAAATGAGTAGAAAACTAAAGAATACATTGGGCTTAGTTGGATTGCTTCTTATTGTAATCGCTGCCGGTATTGTTTACAATTATTTTATTCAAGAAAGTAGTATAAAGAACAGACAAGATAAACTTAAAAAACTACAATCTTTTAATTATAAAACAGATGAGATCACTCAACAGTTAAAGGATTTATCGAAAAGAGCAAATGTGCTGGATTCTTTACTTGCTTCCCGAAGATTTAACATACCCTATAATTTGTCATCCATAAAATTTTTCAAATTCATGAACTCTATAAGCTCAACCTTTTCTCCCGTAACAAAAATAAATGTAGAATATGTGGATAAATTTGATGAAAAAGAGTTTACGTATTATGAATATAAAATAGAAGCAAACGGTGAGTATAACGATATATTTAAAATAATATATTCAATTGAACATAGTAAAGAATTGAAGAAAATAAAAAGTGTTTCTATTAATAATATTGTTTCTTCCGATAAAAACAAGATGCCCGAATTTTTAGTAAGGAGTACTATAATTACAGATGTGTACTTTGCACACAACGATAGATTTGCAACAAAAAAACTGCTTGAAAATGATTTAACGGCAAGACCACAATATGATATATTTTATCCGTTAATTAGAAACGAAATACCACCAAACAATGAAGGTTTGTTAGATGTTCAAGGAGCAAAATTATTAGCAATAATTCCTGAAGGTGCTTTTTTATCGGATTCAAAAGGAAAAACATTTTTATTATGGGAGGGTGAACAGGTTTATTTGGGATATTTAACAAAGATTGATTATGACAATAATAAGGTTAACTTTATAATTAACAAGGGCGGCATAATTGAAAACGTAAGCCTATCCTTAGAAAAAGAGAAACAGAAGAAAACAAAACAATAAAATAAAAGAGTTTTAATTATGAGAAAAATAAATATAATAGTTTTATTCTTAATTGCGTTTGTGCCTTTTTTGTCTGCTCAACAATATTTAGAAAAAACACTCAGTCGAAATTATAGCCAAGATGAAGTAATTACTTTATCATCCGCTCTGCCCTTTGACCAGGCAATTAATTTATTAAGTAAATTAAGTGAAAAAACGGCAGGTATTAAAATTGTTTTAACAACCGACAACTCAAAGCCGATTGGTGTTGAAATTACAAATATGTACTATTTAAAAGCTCTTGATATAATTGTAAAGTACGCAGGTTTAGTATATGAGAAAAAAGATGATATGATAATTATTAAAAGACAAAATCAAGTTAAACAGAACCCCAAAACGTATGCTTCAATTAATTCAAGAGAGGTAACTATTTCGGCGGTGTTTTTTGAATCGGATGTTAACAAGTCCAAAGAGTTGGGACTTGACTGGAAATTTTTGTTGTCAAAGGACGGGTTAGAGATCGGCGGAGATTTCGGTAAGGATTTAACACAAACAACCACCTCGAATACAAGTGGTAAAACCAAGATATCACTTCCCAAAGATCAAATAAGCACAAAATCATCATTTGGCCTTGGTGGTTTTTTTGGTGAAGCTACATCTGTTTTTAGATACTTAGAAAGCGAAAATGTCGGTGAGATTATTTCAAGTCCGAATATAACAGTAAGAGACAGGGTAAAAGGAAAAATACAAGTTGGTTCAGATTTTTCTGTTAAGCAAAAAGATTTTTCCGGCAATGTTGTAACAAAGTTTTTTCCTACCGGAACTATAATAGAAGTAACTCCATACGTTTATAAAGAAGACAGTCTAAACTATATTCTTTTAGATATAAAAGTAGAGAGAAGTTCTTTTGCTCAAAACGAATTAACTTCTGTAATTAAAAAAACTTCAGCTTCTACACAGGTTACAATGCTTAACGGTGAAGAAACAGTTATCGGGGGATTGTTTACAAACCAGGAAACAAAGGAAAGAGCCGGGGTACCGATTTTGAAAGACTTGCCCTGGTGGTTTTTTGGACTTAGATATATTTTCGGCAGTGATAAAACAGTCATTCAAAAAAAAGAACTTGTGATTTTAATAAAGGTGGAACTGGTACCCACACTCAAAGAAAGAGTTGCCTTTAGAAAAAAAGAAGGTTCGCCAATAGAAAATGAAATTAAGAAAAACAGAGACAGAATTCGATATTATAAATTTAAAAATTCAAATCCAGATAACAAATAGGTGGGCTGATGGAATCTATTTTAATAGTTGACGATGACATAAATCTTTGCACGGTTCTTCAGGAAGAATTGGTTACCGTTGGATATAACACAGAGTTTGTCACTAACGGTGATAAAGCAATTGAGTTTCTTTTACAAAAGCATGTAGACCTTATTTTGCTTGATCTAAAAATGCCAAACAAAGATGGCTTTGGTGTGCTTAAAGACATGCAAGAGAAAAACATAAAATCAAAGGTGATTGTTTTAACCGCTTATGCCGATGTAAAAAGTGCAATTGATTCAACCAAAATGGGAGCGAGCGATTTTATATCTAAACCGTATGATTTTGATGAATTGTTGATTACAATAAGAAGAGTTTTGCAGGAAGAATAAATGTGAAAATTAGATCTCGAATATTACTTATAAATTTTATTACTGTTTTCGTTGTTATCTCGGCAATAACCATAGCATTTTATTCTATTATGTACAACGTGTTGGCTGATAAGCAATCACAATTGTTATTAAAATCAGCTAATAATTTTGTGTATGCTTACCAAGAAAATTTAGACAAAGAATTAACGGAAGTAAGTAATTATATTAATTTAAAAAACAAAAATGTAAAACCCCGGCGTTTAGATTTTATCTTACAAAAAGAAAATAAAAGTTCTGATGTTTATTCCTATGTGTTTATTATTAATAAACTAAAACATTTCAAAACAACAACAACAATAACTGATTTCGTTTCCAACAATCCTTTTATAGATTTACATAAATATATTAGTCCCGATGGAAAAGAATATATTTACGGTAGAAGGATAACGCAGGATCATTTAACCGACATATCAAGACAAATTGGATCTGAAATTGCCCTGATATGGAAAGATTTTCCATCCATAGTATCATCACGAATTAAAACACGCAATCATTTGTTTGCCCTTAAGAAGATAACCAAGGAACTTGAATTAAAAAACAACTTTGATATTATTACATCTTCTATCGGTTCAAGTAATTTAGTTGCAACAAAATATAAGCCTCAATCTTTTTCATATAAAAAAGACAATTTACAATTTATAATTTTTACTTCTATTGAAGGACTGACGAAGTTACAATCAAATTTACTATTAATAATACTTATTATAAGTTTTACAGGAATTGTTCTTTCCCTAATATTAACAATGATATTTTCCAACAGAATAAGAAATCAACTTGACGGTTTAAATAAAGCTGCTTTGTTTATAGGTAAGGGAACATTAAATAAAAAGATTGAAGTTAAAAGTAATGATGAGGTCGGTGAGCTTGCAAATGCTTTTAACAATATGATAGATGATTTGAACAAAAGTGAAAAAGCTAAAAAAGAATACAGCAATTTTATAGAGTTGATTAATCAAAACCCTACCCTAAAAGAATTTTCTGATGCAACACTTTCTAAAATTATTAAAACAGGAAATTTTGCAATTGGGGCACTTTACAATGTTGAAGGTGATGATGTTCAATTATGTAGTTCGTATGGTATTGATGAAGATGAATTGCCGTCTAAAAATGTAAAATATCTAAGAAGTGTAATAGCCACAAAGGAAATCAAAGATTTATCTCTTAATGAGGAAACACTTACTATATCATTGGGAATTGTTTCTTTAAAGATTAAACGGCTGTTAATAATACCTATTATTTATAATAATAAAGTTATTGGAATTCTGGAGTTGGGTTCCGAAGGAACCATCTCAGAAGAACTTTGGCATTATTTAACAAGTATTAAAAAACAGCTTGCAATAGGGCTTACTAATGCAAATGCGTTTTTACAATTAGAACAAATGGTTGAAGAATTAAGAAAATTAAATGAAGAGTTCCAGAAACAAAATGTTCAAATAAAAGAGCAAAATAAATCTCTTAAAGAACTTCACAATCAATTAAAAGAAAAAGCGGAAGAACTTGAAATACAAAAAGATAAAGCGGAAGAAGCAACAAGATTAAAGTCACAATTTTTGGCAAGCATGTCGCACGAACTACGCACACCTATGAATGCTATTCTTGGATTAACAGAATTAATTCTCGAAGAATCCACTCTTATTGACAAAGATAAGGAAAGACTACAGGTAGTGTTAAAAAGCGGTAAAAGGCTAATGGTGTTGATTAATGATGTGTTGGATCTGTCAAAAATTGAAGCAGGCAAAATGGATATTAATTATGACACCCTGATTTTAAATGATCTTATAAATGAAGTTGAAGTTAATATAAAGCCATTGATTAAAGATAAAAATCTTTTGTTCAAAATTAATAAGAAAACAAACACTAATATTATTATAAATACAGACGGATATAAAATTACACAGGTGCTTATAAATTTAATTGGTAATGCTATCAAATTTACAAACGAAGGATTTGTAGAGCTTGCAATTAATTTACTGCCGAATAATATTTTGGAATTTAAAGTAACCGATACAGGCATAGGCATATCTGATGAAGATAAAAAAATAATATTCGAGGAATTCAGGCAGGCTGACGGTTCTACTACAAGAAAACACAGTGGCACGGGATTAGGTTTAGCAATAAGCAGTAAAATAGTAAAACTTCTTAAAGGAAATCTTCAGGTAGTAAGTGAATTAAGTAAAGGATCAACATTTACTTTTACACTACCCGTGGAAGTTATAGAAATAGTGAAAGATGATAAGGAGACTGATAAACAAGAAATAAAGAAACAAGAAACAAAGAAAAACGTGGTGCTTGTTATTGATGATGATTCTGATACAAGATATACTGTCGGTAGTTTTTTAGAAACAAAAAACTATGATGTTATTTTTGCCGAGGATGGAAAACAAGGATTAGAAAAAGCAATTGAACAACAACCGTTTGCAATAATTTTAGATGTAATGATGCCCGATAAAGACGGGTGGCAAATTTTGGAAGAATTAAAAGATAACGATAAGACAAAAGATATTCCCGTTGTTATTTTTTCTATTCTTGAAGATAAGCAACTTGCTTTTAGCCTGGGTGCATTTGATTATATGGTAAAACCAATTTCCGGCAAAAAATTAAACTCGGTTTTTAAGAAGCTTGAAGTAACAGCTAATAAAAAGATTGAAACAATTGCAATTGTTGACGATGATGAAATCGAATTTGAAAGATTTAAAAAAGAATTTAAAAATGATAACATTCGAATAAACTATATAAAAGACAGCAGGATAGCTTTTAGTCAGATAAAAGAATCACAACCCGACTTAATAGTTTTAGATTTAATAATGCCTAACGTTGACGGTATTACATTGGCTGAAAAATTAAAATCAGATAAATTAACGAAAGAAATTCCCATAATTATAAGTACTGCAAAAGATTTAACGGAAGAAGAGAATGAACAATTAGAAAAAATTGTTGAACAGGTAGCCCTTAAATCTAATGAGCATCCGTTAGATGCATTATTAAAAGTAAGAGAAAGACTTCAACTTCAGGAAATGGAGATAACACGGGTTAAATCATCAGATGATAAGCAGGCTATAAAAATCAAAAAATCTACAGTGGAAAATAATCCTTTAATAATGATAGTGGATGATGACGCCGATACTTTATTTACAATAAACGAATTAATTGAATCGTGTAATTATCAAACTGTGTTGGCTAAAGATGGATTAGAATGTATGAAAAAATTAAAAGAAATTACACCGGATTTAATCCTGCTTGATATTATGATGCCGAGAATGGACGGATTTCAAGTACTGCAAAAAATAAGGGCAAACAAAAAATGGGAAAAAATACCGGTCTTTGCAGTAACTGCACGCGCAATGGAAGAAGACAAAAAGATCATTCTTAAACACGGTTTTAACGATTACATACCTAAACCCGTTGACCCATTAATATTAACAAATAAAATAACTACACTATTAAACAAATTAACAAAGATAAAAAATGCATAAAATTTTAATAATTGATGATTTACACGAAAATGTTTTTATTCTTCAAAATAGACTTGAAAAAGAAAATTATGAAATTATTTCAGCTAATGACGGAGAGACGGGAATTGAAAAAGCTAAAAAAGAATTACCCGATTTAATTTTGTTAGATATAATGATGCCTGGAAAAAACGGTCTTCAAGTTTGTAAAGAATTATTAGAAGAAGAAACGACAAAAAACATACCAATAATTATGGTAACCGCTAAAGTAGCTGCAGATGATATTAAAATAGGATTGGAAGCAGGAGCTTTTGATTATATAAAGAAACCGTTCAACAAAACGGAACTTATGGCAAGGGTAAAAACTGCTTTAAAATATTCAGAAGCCCGTAAAACAGCATTGGATTCAGAAAAGAGAAATATGTTTGCCGCTACTGTTGTTACTGCAAATCACAAAATAAGGCAGCCTTTAACCTTGTTGAATTTAACCTCGGCAGCTATAAAAAGAGAGTTGGAAAAAGATGAAATATCAAAGGAAGTTGTTTTAAAAAAGATAAACTTTTTAGAAATAGCAGTAAAAGAAATAAATGAAGTTTTAAAACAATTGCAAAATATTAAAGATCCCGTATTCTCAGAATATGCTAACGATATACAAATGATAGATGTGGATAATGAAAACGGGAAGTAATTAAATTAATTCTTCAATGAGATTAAGCATAACGTTAAACTCATAAGGTTTGGTTAATATCTTTGTTACACCTTTCTTTTTCCAATTTAAGTTTTCTTCAAATGCCATACTTCCGGAAGATAAAACGACAGGTATTTTAAAACCAAGTTTACGTATTTCTTCGCTGCACGTCAGCCCATCCATATCAGGCATACTGTAATCAATTATTATCATATCAACTACAATTTCTTCTTTTAAAACTCTAAGAACTTCAAGACCGTTATCAACCATTATTACATTGTAACCAACAGATTCTAATAAATCAGAAAGAAGTTCTTTTAACATTGGTTCATCATCAGCTAAAAGAATAATCTTTTCCGATTTACTTTTCTTATTTGTTTTGGTCGGCTCAAAAACGGGAAGATAAACATCAAAAGTAGCACCCTCATTTTTTTTGCTCGAGACTATTATTTCACCTTTTAAAGCCTTTATTATTCCGTATGTAACATAAAGTCCCAAACCTGAACCGGTATCCTTTTCTTTAGTAGAAAAATAAGGATCGAATATTTTTAAAAGATTTTCTTCATCAATTCCTTCACCTGAATCTTTAACGGTTATCCAAACATAGTTGCCCATGTTTAAAAGAGGATAATCAGGCCTGTTCTTTTTTCCGATATTAAGTTTTTTTGCAGATATGTTAATAGTTCCTTTCTTGTCTATTGCTTCTTTTGCATTTACACATAAATTTAAAAAAACTTGATATACTTCAACGGCATTTCCCAGAACATCGGGTAAATTTTCATCAATATCAGTTTTGATGTCTATGCCTTTGGAAAAAGTACTTGATATAACTTTTACCAACTCACCCAATACATATGTCGGTTTTATAATTTCTTTTCTTTTTGCAGTCGGTTTCCCGTATGATAAAAGTCCCTTTGTTAAATCTCTTGCTCTAATTGAACACTGTTCAATATTATTTACCAATTTTGTAAACTTGGGTTCATCCGGCAATCTCTTTTTTAATAAGTCCACGCTACCGAAAATTCCGGATAGAAGGTTATTAAAATCGTGCGCCATTCCGCTGCTCAGTTTTCCTATGGTTTCTAATTTTTGGGCTTGCAGTAATCTTTTTTCCAGAGCAACATTAAGATTTTTTGTATTTATACTGCTTATTCCAAAAGCAAGCAACGAAGCAAATTGAGTTGTTGTAGTAACGTCAAACTTAGAAAACCCACCCTTCTTTTTACCGGTGATAAGAGTTGCTAAGAGCTTATTGTCAAACAAACAAGGCGTTATTAAAATTGTAGAACTATGGAATAGATCGTTTAAGGTTTTGCCGATATTATTTTGTTCTTTAGTCCCGATTAAGGGCTTTGAATTAGTAACGAGCCATTTATTAATAAAGGATAAATTAGCCTTAATTTCTTTTTCAAAATCATTAATATGATCCAGGTTTTTATTTGGATCATATTTTGTGGGGCTTAATTTATTATCTTGATTGTTATGATATATAACACCGAAGAACCCATTGCAGTTTTCAACTGTTCTTATTAAAATTTCTTTGGCAATAACCTGGATGGAGTTTTCTTTAACTAATAGGGTTAAAACATTTTGAAGTTCTTCTTGGAAACGAATATTTTGTTTCAAAATATCGCTTTCATTTTCCAAACTATCAACCTGATTAAGCATAGAATTATATTATTGTTGTGTTAAAGAGTATTTTCTAATTTTGGAATATAATGTTTTGATGCTTATACCAAGCTTGTATGCAGTTGTAGCTCTATCCCATCCGTAGAAATCCAATGCTTTTACAAGATGAATTTTTTCTACCTCTTCCATAGGTAGAACATCCGTCATTTCATCACCTGTGTTAGAATATTGATTTTTTTTATTAGTAACAGGTAAATTTAAATCTTCCGGTTTTATGATATCATCAGAAGCAAAAATTATAGCTCTTTCTATTATATGATCTAATTCCCTAACATTACCGGGGAAAGAGTAATTGATTAAAAGTGCCTCGGTATCCGGTGCAAGACGTTTTGGAGATCTTATAGGTGATTTAATTTCCAAAAAATGATTTGCAAGCAAAAGTATATCTTCCTTTCTTTCACGTAAAGGCGGTAATGTTAAAGTTATCACATTTAATCTAAAAAGAAGGTCTCTTCTAAAATTGTTACTTTCAATTTCTTCAAGAAGTTTTTTATTAGTAGCACCTATAACTCTTACATCGGATGAAAAATTTGAAACGCTACCGATTCTTCTGTACTCACCGCTTTCAAGAAAACGTAAAAGTTTTGGTTGAAGTGTAATGCTCATTTCACCTATCTCATCTAAAAACAAAGTTCCCCCGTCTGCTATTTCAACCAGACCCTGTTTGCTTGTTTTTGCATCTGTAAAAGCCCCTCTTTCGTGACCGAATAATTCGCTCTCAATTAATTGATCGGGAAGCGATGCACAATTTATAACGACAAACGGTTTTTCGCTCCTTGGTGAATTTCTGTGGACATATTCTGCAAGCAATTCTTTTCCTGTACCCGTCTCGCCTTCTATTAAAACATTAGATTCTGATTGTGCGGATTTGTTGGCGAGTGTGATTACTTTTAGAATTTCTTTACTTGTACCGATAATGTCACTTTGAATATTTTTATTTATTTGCTCTTCTAATATTGTGGTTTTTACAAGAAGGTTTTTATGGTCTATTGCACGGTTGATGGTTAAAATGAGATCGTCAAAATCATAGGGCTTTGATATAAAGTCATACGCCCCCATTTTAATACACTTTATAGCTTTCTTTATGTCTGATTGAGCCGTTAAAATAATAACCTGTAGCGAGGGGCTATGACCGGACACAAATTTCAGCACCTCTTCACCGGATACCTCATTCATATTAAGGTCCAAAAGAAGCACGTCATAATTCTTACCTTTTACTGCTTCAATTGCATCTTTACCGTCATAAACAGTCTGAGCGGCAAACCCTTCTTCTAAGAGCTGTTCTTTAAGGAGATAACATAAAGTTTCGTCGTCATCACAGATGAGTATGTTGTTTTCTTTTGACATTTATCCTTTGCGGTTAGTAATTTTATAATTTATCTTTAATTGAAATAGATTTACCAAATGCTTATATTTTGCCTTCAATTTTTTTTGGGCGCGTAGCTCAGTGGTAGAGCATCTGCCTTTTAAGCAGAGGGTCGGTGGTTCGATACCACCCGCGCTCACTCTCAATTTTATTTATAAAGCAATTACTTATAGCCATTTTTATAATGGCTATTTTTTTGCTGAAGTAATTAATTAAACCATGCCTTCGTAAAACAAATCTTTATAATAATTAATTACAAAGATTTACTATGTTTAAAATAAATATAGTATTCTATAATACAAAAAAACATCATTTATATAAAACAATTATTTAAAATATTTTATTTGTGTATTATTCTTTTCGACCCTTCTGATTTTACTCTTTTTAATATCCGGTAAGTTT